>JAEYNI010000023.1 GCA_023412635.1 Bacillota bacterium | reverse complement strand
AAAGAGGATTTCTAAGCGCATTTGAAGGGATTCTTGATACATAATTTAGGGGGGCAGTTTTTGTGTCTGACGTTATTGTAGGAGTTGATATTGGTACTACAAAAGTTAGTACTGTAATTGGAAAAACCAACAATGCAGGTGAAGTTGAAATCCTTGGAAAAGGAATTGAAGCCTGTACAGGAATAAAAAAAGGAATTATTGTTGACATTGATGCTACCTCCAACTCAATACAAAGTTGTGTAAAGAAAGCTGAAGCCCAAGCAGAGATGAAAGTGGTATCTGCCTATGTTAACATTTCAGGGCTGCATGTAGAAATAATAAATCACAAAACATATGCAAATATAACTAATGACAATAAGGAAATTTCCAGGCACGATGTAGAAAAGCTTCTTTACTCGGCAGGAACCATTACAATAGCCGACGACAGTGAAATAATAGATGTAGTTCCCAGGCAATTTATTGTTGATGGCTATGATGGAATAAATGATCCTGTTGGGATGAAGGGAACTAAGCTGGAGGGCGATTTTGACGTTGTTGTTGGAAAAATAATATCAGTTCAGAATATCGTAAGAAGTATGGAAAAAGCCGGCATAAGAGTGGACGGCCTTATTGCTGAAGGGTTTTCAGCCGGAGAGTGCCTTCTTTTACCTGATGAAAAGGATATGGGGGTAATACTCATAGATGTAGGCGGGGGAACTACAGAAATCAGTGTTTTCAAGGATGAAAAACTTGTTATGAATAAATGTCTCCCTGTGGGTGGGGATCATATTACTAATGATTTATCTATTGCATTGAAAATGACCTATTCTGAATCGGAAAAGATCAAGAGACAATTTCAGCTGGCTTTAACAACATTAATAAAAAATGATCAGGAAATTTCAGTCAGCGATCTGAGCGAGAGCTATAAGAAAAATATCAAGGTCTCCGACGCCATAGAAGTTATAGAAGCTAGAGTGTATGAGATATTTACTTTATGTAAGGATTTGGTGAATAAGAACTGCCCCGGTAATTACGGTGCAGGTGTAGTATTATCAGGAAATGGTATAGCTTCTTTGGATGGAGCAATGCAGATAGCTTATGAAATTTTTGACATTCCAGTGAGGGTAGCTGCATCAAAAGTTAGAAACATACCAACACTTGACTACTGTACTGCAGCGGGAATAGTAAAATATATTGCAAGGCAGGACAAGGAAGCCAGTACAATTAGTATAAAAAGTATGCCGAAAACAAATAAAAAGGTTAAGGAAAGAACCTTTTTAAAGAAAGTAATAGCAGCATTAAAAGATTTTTTTTATTAGGCAATATAAACAAAACTTGCCTAATTTACGTTTATAATATATTATATTTAGTGGGTGTTTTTATAACTTATTTTGAGTTTAATCATATAATTAATATACAGGTATGCAATTCAAGTCTAATTTACCAATGCTAAAGGGGGATTTTACTTTGCTAGATTTTGAAATTGATATGGATCATTTTGCCCAGATAAAAGTAGTAGGATGTGGCGGCGGAGGAAACAACGCTGTTAATCGAATGATTGATGCAGGACTTAGAGGTGTAGATTTTATCGCTATAAATACAGATAAACAGGCTTTGTTTTTATCCAAGGCTAATACCAAAATTCAAATTGGTGACAAGCTTACCAAGGGTCTTGGTGCTGGGGCAAATCCTGACATCGGAGAGAAAGCGGCAAATGAAAGCAGAGATGAAATCGCTCAGGCAATAAAGGGTGCAGATATGGTATTTGTTACAGCTGGTATGGGAGGCGGTACCGGTACAGGTGCAGCGCCTGTGGTAGCCCAGCTTGCAAGAGAGATGGGAATATTAACAGTTGCAGTTGTTACAAAACCCTTTATGTTCGAAAGCAGAACCCGTATGCAGCATGCCGAAAGAGGGATAGAAAACCTGAAAAATTCTGTTGATTCACTTGTTACTATTCCAAATGACAGACTGCTTCAGGTAGTTGAAAAGCGTACTACAATGGTTGAAGCATTCAGAATGGCTGATGATATTCTTCGTCAGGGCGTTCAGGGTATATCTGACTTGATAGCTGTTCCCGGTCTTGTAAATCTTGACTTTGCAGATGTTAAGACAATCATGCTGAGTTCAGGCCTTGCTCATATGGGTATAGGCAGAGCTTCCGGCGAAAGCAGAGCGGAAGAAGCCGCAAGACAGGCTATTCACAGTCCGCTTCTCGAAACCTCAATAGAGGGGGCAAGAAGAGTATTGGTAAATATAACAGGTGGGCCTGATTTAGGTTTGTTTGAGGTAAATACCGCCGCCGAGCTTGTTCAAAAGTCAGCTGACCCTGAGGCAAATATTATATTTGGAGCTGTTATTGATGACAATCTTAAGGAAGAGTTAATGATAACTGTTATAGCTACAGGCTTTGAAAATAGTCCTGTCTTAAAGAAATTTGACAAGCCTGCAGAAAAACCCAAAAATCAACCTGCAACAGCTGTACCTGCACATGACAGCAGCAGCTATGCGGCAGCAACTAGTGAGAAAAACAGTTCAAATGCAGGTTCCTCAGATAACGAGCTTGATATACCAACCTTCCTGAGAAGGAACAGATTTAAATAATTACGATATTATATTAGGACAAATTTTTAGGAAGTGTTGCAAACTACCGACAAGGCAGAGTGTACACTTCCTTTTTAATGGTAAAAAGGAAGTCGGCTATGTATAGAATTTTTCTTGTGGAAGATGATAATGCCATTTCTACTGAAATTAAAAAGCATTTAGTAAAATGGGGCTACGATGTTCATTGTGTGGAGGATTTTAACAATGTGGTGGGAGAACTCCTGAAGTATGAGCCTCAGCTAATTCTAATGGATATATCTCTCCCCTTCTATAACGGGTTTTATTGGTGTACTGAAATCAGAAAACTATCTAAAGTCCCTGTAATTTTTATATCCTCGGCCAGTGACAATATGAATATTATAATGGCTGTTAATATGGGTGGAGATGATTTTATCCCTAAGCCTTTTGATTTTGAAGTACTGACTGTCAAAGTGCAGGCTATTCTAAGGCGAACTTATGCCTATAATGAACAGACTGCGTATCTGGAGCATAATGGTGTATTATTTAATTCTTTGGACGGTTCGCTGATGTATCAGGATCTGAAAATTGAGCTTACAAAAAATGAACAGAGAATTATTCAGTTGCTTTATGAGAATATCGGTAAGATCGTAAGCAGGGAACAAATAATGAAACGGTTATGGGACAACGATTGCTTTGTTGATGATAATACACTCACAGTTAATATGACCAGATTGCGTAAGAAATTAGAGGATGCTGCCATAGAAAATTTTATACACACCAAAAAGGGCTTGGGATATTCTATAAATTGATATTCTGCAACATTTCTCATGCTGTTGCAGCAGGCCGGGAGGTTAGCTTGAAAAACTTCGCTAATGCGGCTCAAAGCCACTTAAGTGGCTTAGGAGGTTAATTTGGAAAAGGGTCACTTTATGAAACTTCTGCTCCGTTACATTTGGTACCGAAGAAAAGTTATATTTATGTTTATAGTTTACCAGCTTATTTTCTGTATAATAATTGTCCTTAATCAACTTAAGAATTTGGATAAACTGCTTTACGGAGTATATATTTCAGTTTTTATAAGTGTTTGTTATGGAATATGGGATTTTGCTAAGTACTCGGATAGAATAAGAAAAACCGAAGAGATGCGGGTGAATCTTGAGAATGTGCTGGAATTAATGCCACAGGCTTCCGATGACATAGAGAAGAATTGCAGTGTCCTGTGTCTTTGCAGTAGTTTATGGTTTAAGTTATATATTAACTTCAAAGGTTTATTACAGCATTGTAAAGCAGATGAGTTAATAAATAAATAGATTACACACATAGATTACGCACATAGATTACGCACATAGATAACACACCTGAGATAATACAAAGATAACCTGAAATAAGCAGGATATGCTTCCGGTCAACCTGGAAAGCTTATATTCTACAGCTTGTATCAGGTTTTTTTGTCATACAATATTTCTTTTTCTACATTTGAATTTGACAAACTTCTGTAAATTAACTATGTATAATTAGGAATGTACAAAAGA
>JAEYNI010000189.1 GCA_023412635.1 Bacillota bacterium | reverse complement strand
TATTGAGGTTCTCCTTGTCAACGGTGTCCAATTTCAGCCCGCTTAAGAGAAATTCAACCTGTCCCTGGGCAGTTAACTTATTAATTGGATTGACTACAACTCCATAACCATGTGTATATTTAAAGGTTTTATTAACAAAGTTCTGGTTTTGCAGATTAGCGGTATTTATTTCTCTAGCTGATATAAGTACGGGTATTTCTCTGCCGTTTACCGTATAGTTTAAAATGTCTCCAGTTGTAAACGTATAGAAGTTTGTATTACTTTGGAGCTGCTTATTGCTATCCAATGTAGGTAAATAATCCACCACACGGATGTTGTCTATGGTGTTTTTGTTGTTCTTTACGATTTCAGGGGTTAAATTCTCAATTGTTTTGAAATCATATTGTTTAATCTTATCAAGACCGTATGCCGCCCTCGTTTCAAGCATATTATTCTTTAAATAATTTTTTTCATAATCAAATTCATTTGGCTTAACAAAAACAGTTTGAACAATACCTGATACGATTGTAACCAATATCAACAGTATCGGATATACAGCTATTGTAATAGCAGCCTTTTTAAGCTTACCCTTCCACATGAACAGAAAAGAAATTAAAACAATAGCTAAAACAATGATAGGAGCAATAGTATAAAACCTTATCCAAATATTTGTATTTGAATACCCTGAGCCGATTACTCCGGTTTGTGTAAAGCTGGAATATAAAAGATCTTCCCTTTGAAATTTATATGATACCGATTTAAGTACAAAGAAAATAGCAACATTTATAAGGTTGTGCCTTAAGAGAATCTTGTCTTTTAGAACATCAAATGAAAACGTATTGTTTAAGGCAGTAAGCAGTACCAATACATAATAAACAGCAGAGTATATCACAATAAACAGCCACAGGTTTGATACAAAGTCCAGAAGCGACATGTAAAACGGCCTTTGGAACATATAATAGCCTATATCCTGTCCAAATTGAGGATCAAGCCTGTCAAATTTTACAGAGTTCAAAAACAGAAGTGCCTTTCCATAAAAGAAATCTTTTGTAAGGAATGCTCCTATAATGCCGATAATCAATGCTATTGGAGCATTGTACATTTTCCTTGCTTCCAGATTGTTACTGGTAAAATACTTTTTTAAATTTCTAATAATAAATTTATTAGAAATAAAGACAAATAAACTTATAACAATAAAACTCAACATTATGAAAATTATCTTGTAGAGAAGATTAGTAGTAAAAACAGATGAATAATCCGCCTTTGGATTAAGTTCCTTGAGCTGAATCAATTCCATATATATGGAACTTGCTGTTATAGCTGCTACTATTAGTACTGCCAAAGTTATCAGAAATACAATTTTGCCTTTACTGCTCTTTTTATTCTTCTCCTTATAGTAATCATAATTAACTGTATTATTGTCCATATTTTCTCCCTTCACATACAAAACTCTTTCCTGATTATATTAAATTTTAATCAAGAAAATAATGCTTCAACAAACTCTGTTGCATCAAATCTTTCCAAATCATCCATTTGCTCTCCGACTCCTATAAGCTTTACAGGAATATCAAGCTCTGATTTTATTGCTACAACAATTCCTCCCTTGGCTGTTCCGTCAAGTTTAGTCAGCACAATACCGGTAATGTCGGCTGTCTCACTGAAGGTCTTAGCCTGTGATATTGCATTTTGACCTGTTGTAGCATCAAGTACAAGAAGGGTTTCGCGGTCTGATCCTGGAAGTTCTCTGTCCAGCACCCTCGACATCTTTTTTAGCTCCTCCATTAGATTTTTCTTATTGTGAAGTCTTCCTGCCGTATCGCAGATAAGTAGATCCGCTTTCCTTGACTTTGCTGCTTGAATTGCGTCATATATGACAGCCGCCGGATCTGAACCCTCCTTCTGAGCTATTATTTCAACTCCCACACGATCGGCCCATATTTCCAACTGATCAATGGCGGCAGCTCTGAAGGTATCGCCAGCTGCCAGAAGTACCTTCTTCCCCTTCTGTTTGTATAGGTTTGCGATTTTACCGATGGAAGTAGTCTTACCAACACCGTTAACACCGATAACAATAATTACAGCAGGCTTTGTATTTAGCTTTAAATCATTTCCGCCTTTTGAAAGTATCTCAAGAAGTTCTTCCTTTAAGAGATCTTTCACCTTCATTGGATCGATTATTTTTCTTTCACGTACCTTGGTCTTGAGGTCTGCAATTACCCTCATAGTTGTCTCAATTCCCAGGTCCGATGTTATTAGAATTTCCTCCAGTTCATCAAATAACTCTTCGTCAACTTTCCCAAATGATACAAGTACCTGGTCTATCTTCTCGGTAATACTCTTTCTGGTTTTTGTCAATCCTTCTTTAAGTTTATCGAAAAAGCCCATTTATATCTCCATTTCTGCCGGTATATTTAAGTCCGTGCTACAATTTTAATGTTGTTTTTATGCTACTTTTCTAGCTTGCCATCTCTCCCATTTTCATTGAAACAATCTTTGACACACCATGTTCCTGCATGGTTACTCCATACATGGTGTCAGCCGCTTCCATGGTACCTTTACGGTGGGTAACCATGATAAACTGGGTCTTTTGAGAGAACTTTTTAAGATACTCACCAAATCTGTAGACATTAGCATCATCCAATGCTGCCTCTATTTCATCCAGCAGACAGAAAGGGGTAGGCTTAAGTCTTAGAATTGCAAATAATAGGGCAATAGCTGTAAAGGCGCGCTCTCCTCCTGAGAGCAGCATCATATTCTGCAGCTTCTTTCCCGGCGGCTGAACTTCTATTTCAATGCCGCTTTCAAGTACATTATCCTGATCAGCTATAATAAGCTCAGCCCTGCCGCCGCCAAACAGTTCTCTATATACTA
>JAEYNI010000151.1 GCA_023412635.1 Bacillota bacterium | reverse complement strand
TTCCAAGTGAGGGTGTAAGTCAGGTACAAAAAATGCAGATGGTCACTCAAGAGGGAAAAAATGTCTACTCTATAGCTGTAAACGGTAATTTTGATGATGCTCAAAACGGTGTTAAAAGAATTTTCAGCGATGAAGAGGTTACAGCTCTTTTACATGACCATGGTTACAAATTCTCTTCCGCAAATTCGATAAATTGGGGAAGACTTGTTCCTCAAATAGTATATTATTTTTCAGCTTATGCTGACATGCTTAAGAATAAGGAGATTGAGATTGGCGAGAAAATCAATTTCGTTGTTCCTACCGGTAATTTCGGGAATATCTTGGCAGCATATTATGCGATGCAGATGGGACTTCCGGTAAATAAACTTATCTGTGCCTCAAATGACAACAATGTTTTAACAGATTTGATAAATACAGGTGTATATAACAGAAACAGAGAGTTCAAGAAAACTTTGTCACCTTCTATGGATATACTGATATCCAGCAACCTGGAGAGATTGCTATATCTGGTTACAGACGGCAACTCCCAAATGGTTTCTGGGTGGATGAACAAGTTGAAAATGGATGGTGTATATTCTGTAGATCAGGATACCAAAAAGAAAATTCAAAATGTATTCTGGGCTGGTTACTCAAATGATTCAGATACATTGAAAACCATAGAAAGTGTTTATGCTGAAACCGGATATGTTTTGGATACACACACAGCAGTTGCTGTTGACGTATATGACAAGTATGTAATCTCCACCAGTGACGTAACAAAAGCTGTTATAGTATCGACTGCTAGTCCTTTCAAGTTTAATGAAAGCGTTGTGAAGGCTATTGCAGGAGATGAGGCTGTCGCCGGAAGAACAGAATTCCAACTGCTCTCTGTACTTTCCGAGAAGGCAGGATTGACAATTCCTGCTCCATTAAAGGAGTTGGATAAAAAGCCGGTCCTTCACAATGAAAGCTGTGATCCTATGTATATGATAGACAAGGTAAAAAAAGTGCTTAACATATAACTTTATAAGGTTACTAAATGGAAGTGAGGAGTATTATTCTTAATTAAGAGATTAATACTCCTTTTTGTGTTGCAAAAATAATAAAATTGTGCTAATATTACACCTAGGAAACACAATTGTACGCATTGGGTGGACAGGAGGACTAAATGAAGCAGGAATCAGTATTTTTTCTTGTTGATTCTGTTATCTTGCCGGAGGTTTTTGCCAAGGTTATCGAAGTGAAGAAAATCCTGAGCACCGGGAGGATAAAAACCGTTAATGATGCTGTGAAGGAAGTCGGAATTAGCAGAAGCGCATTCTACAAATATAAGGACTATGTTTTTCCATTCTATGAAACTTCAAGAGGGAAGGTAATAACACTGTTTTTTGTAGTAGAAGATTTTTCTGGAATACTTTCAAGTATTATAAATATAATAGCTGTCGCAAATGCCAATATTCTAACCATAAATCAGAATATTCCGATTAATGGTCTGGCTGATGTTACCATATCAATCGAGACCTTTGACATGAAAGAGGATATTCAGAATATGATGGGTGAGATTAGTAAGATTGAAGGCGTTAGACGAAGCGAAATATTAGCAAGGTAAATTCAGCAGATTTGTGTTAAGGCGATGAGAGTTTGTCAACAATGAATAATTAGTATTGAACAATTTGTTGGGTTGATAAAGTTGGCTTAGCATTTGGAGATAAGGGAGGTTTTTATGGTAAATATAGCGATTTTAGGTTATGGTGTAGTTGGTTCGGGAGTAGCCGAGGTTATCAAAAAAAATAGTGAAAGTATAGCGCAAAGAGCCGGAACTGAGATAAGAGTCAAATGGATACTTGATATACGCGATTTCCCGGACAGCCCGGATAAGGATGTTCTCACAAAAAATGCAGATGATGTATTCAATGATAAAGAAGTGGATATAATAGTTGAAACCATAGGTGGGGCTACTATAGCTGCGCAGTTCACAAGAAGGGCCTTTGAAGCAGGAAAGAACGTTGTTACTTCCAACAAGGAACTTGTTGCTTCCCAGGGACCTGAACTTCTGGAACTTGCCTCAAAAAACGGTGTAAGTTATTTGTTTGAAGCCAGTGTGGGCGGAGGTATTCCAATAATCCGTCCCCTTAATCAATGCCTTGCTGCAAATGAAATTATTGGAATTACAGGTATTTTAAACGGAACAACAAATTATATACTGACTCAAATGAAAAAGGAAGGAAAGAGCTTTGAAGCTGCTTTAAAGGAAGCGCAGGAAAACGGATATGCAGAGCAAAATCCAACTGCCGATGTAGAAGGTCATGACGCCTGTAGAAAACTGGCCATACTTTCTTCAATTGCATATAATGAATTTGTAGATTATTCTAACGTTTATGCCGAAGGAATTACAAAGGTTACTACTGCAGATATGAAATATGCCGAAGCTATGAACAGTGTAATAAAGTTGATAGGAATAAGCAGAAGAAATGGAGATAAGATATTTGCAAGGGTAAGCCCGGCTATAATTTCAAAGGAACATCCATTGGCAAATGTTGAGGATGTATTTAATGCAATAGTGGTTAAAGGTGACGCTATAGGTGACGCCATGTTCTACGGAAGGGGAGCCGGAAAGCTTCCTACAGCAAGTGCTGTAATTGCAGATGTTATTGATATTGCAAAGCACCTGAATTATGAAAATAAAAGTGTTTGGGTAAGATCCGATAAAAATAATATTATACCTCTTTCGGAAAGTTATGTTAAATTCCTTGTAAGAGTTGCAACTGAAAAGTCTTCAGAAGCCAAGTCCGATATAAAATCCTTATTTGGTGAGGTTGAATTCATTGATTTGGGCTCTAAGGTTCAGGGTGTGGAAGTTGCGTTCATCACTCCGGTTTTATCTGAAAAGGAAATTGAGAACAAGCTATCCGAGCTAAAGACTATGAAATCAGTTATTAATATTGCAAATAGCATTAGAATTGAAGAGGAATAAAAATATATGAAGTTTTCTACCAGAAAGATAGTTTTAACAGCTTTAATGATTGCAGTAGTTTTTCTTTTAACATTTATTGTCCATATACCCAGCCCGATTCCCGGGGGTTACTTTAATATTGGTGATGCAGTAATTATGATTACTGCTATACTTTTAGGAAGGAAATCAGGTCTGGTAGCAGGTGCGATAGGTTCAGCTTTATCAGACTATGCATTGGGTTATTTGCATTTTGTTCCTGTAACCTTTGTGGTAAAAGGTCTTGAGGGTTATATTGTGGGAGTGATTGCAACCAAACAAGGCAGCCAGCTTCCATCAATACTTAGAAGGATTATTGCTGTAGCAGTAGGTGCACTGGTAATGGTTGCAGGATACCTTATATTTGAGTTAACTGTTGTAAGGTTGTTATTGGATAAAACACTTGCTGTATCTGCTATATTGATGGAACTTCCGGGTAATCTTATTCAGGGCGGAGTAAGCGCAGTGGTTGCATATGCATTTATTGCAATCCTTGACAAAACAAAAATTACTAATAAACTTATTTAGCAGTATTATAAAAAAAAGACCTGTCTGTACAAAGATCGGGTCTTTTAATATGCTGCTTTTCTGAGAAATCACAGGGAACGCTCAAATTACTTTTTTAATATGTCTGAGTCTATTTCGCAGGCGTCAGGGGTTATGAGTCTTACAGCAAATTCTTCATGACCGTTTAGATTTTTAATGTCTATACCCACTATTTCCATCCCTGCTCTTGTAGGTGTTCCTATTAATAAGATACTGTCTTCATAGATACTTGCTTTTTTTATTTTGAAGTTTGATACTGCTATTCCTGTCTGTTCTTTTGGTACTTCGTCAAATTTCTCGAAGAACCCCAATTCTCCAAGCAAATCGACAGATACCTCTTTATCGTTAGGTAGTACATAAACTCTCTTCATGTTAAGGTACATCTTCCGAGGAATATAACACCAGTCCCTGTCGTGATGTGACTTCCACTTGGGATGATAAACTGGGCTTATATATTTTTTGTTATTGTATAAAGTAGAAAACTTTATTTCCTTTGCATTATTCAGCGCGACTTCAAGGTCAGGACTTCCACTTAGAGTATTTACAGTCTGATAAGTTACGTTGGGCTGAAAATATATTGGTTTGGAAGAATCTGACACAAAATATGAAAGCTCCTTCTTTAAAATAGTATTTTGCTGTGTGATTTCCAGTGATGAGAGATCGGTTTCATTATAGGAACTTTCAGTATAGGATTCCTGAACAGGGCCAAAATCCGCTATTCTGTTGGAATCCTTTGAAAACAGGATGTTTTGATAGTCAATTTCAAAGCCTTTAGGAGTACATAGATGTACTGTAATATTACCGGTTTCATTTATTAATGCTGATACTTCCTCAAGTTTTACCGATATTATCTGTACTCCCTTTTTAGTGGGTTTACCGGTTATAGCAATATCATTTCCCAACTGAAGGACATTTTCCAGATCAAAATTGTAAATAAGGAAATTAAAATAATTCTGGTTATCCAGGCTTATGTTGGGATAAAACCCCAGTTGACCTTCAATATCAAAAACCTTTCCTGCGCCTCCGGTATAGGTAAAAAGGCTATGCCTTGCCGCTATCACCTTACGGGGTAAATACAGCCAACCTTGATAAAAAGATTGTTTCCAGAGGTTCGTATATATCGGCCTCAAATATTCTTCATCAGAGTATACAAAAAGGTAGGAGAGAGTCTTACCTCTTGATATGACATCTGCAACTGTTTTCTCAAAGGCTTTTACAGGTAGTTTGTTCTTCTCCACATCTCTGCTGAGGTTCTCGTATAGTATGGTATTATCGGCGGGTAGAATACTTGATAAAATATCTTTTAAATGTTGATTTTCATTTTCGGGGGACATGACATTCTCTATGACTGGAGCCTCGGTTTTAACAGCTTTAGGAAAATCTAGCTGTGCTATAATTACAGCTGATATAATAATAAACAACAATGCTGCCAGACATATTATTAATTTCTGTTTGTTTGTGATAATTACCAGACCATTCATTATAATCTCCAATCTACGCGCATAGCGCGTACACAAATAGTAATGAAAAGACACGTAGTGGCTTTTAGCTGCGTGAAAAGCACAATGACATTACAATTGCCTTGTTATATTTGTATTCAAATTTTTTTCTGGTTAGACTTAAGATTTATGTTTATATTCTTTGGTAAAATGTAACTACAGAGTCCTCCAACCTTGACTGATTAAAAAAAAGCTGATATTGTATTCACTAGAAGATAATAATAGATATAAATATATAATTAACGGTTAGGGGTTTATCACTTATGAATTCCAAGTTAAGAGATGAGCATACAGATGATCTGTTCGATGCTATACTTTTATTGAATAATAGGGAAGAATGTTACAACTTTTTTGAAGATCTCTGTACTATTGCAGAGATTAAGGCGTTGGCACAGAGACTTGAAGTTGCCAAAATGCTACGTGATAAGAAAACGTATACTGATATTTGCGACGAGACTGGTGCAAGCACAGCTACCATAAGCAGGGTAAACAGATGTCTTGTATACGGTGCTGACGGATATAATCTTGTCCTTGACAGATTGCAGGATAAGGGAAAAGATACGGTAGAAAGATAGGTTAAGTGGATGTTTAAGAAATTATTTCTCAGCATAATAATTTTATCTACTTTGGCCTCCGAAGGAGGGGCTTATTTTTCTGCGGACTTATTGGATTATTACCTTGTTAATTTAACGAGGCTTGATAGTATGCAGGATAGTCAGGCTTCAAATAAATCTGCTATTCCTGGGCGTATATCAAAAGCTAAAGGTACACCTGCGGCCTTCTATAAGGTGATTTCTCAAAATGCTATTGAGCTAAAAGATTCATTTAAACACAATTATTCCGATCTTTCAGCTATATCCACTATTTTAGTAGGTTTAGCTTTTATTATCGTTTTATTTTTATCTATAAATAAAAATGTATTTTTATACTCCAGACCTTCGTTTCTGGGTCATACAGACTCATCCCCGCCGGTATTCTGCTGATACCATATTTTTTTAATTTTTATTTTCACACGAAAAAGCTGTTAATGTTTAAGCAGGCCCTTACAGTCGATTTTCGACCTGTTTTAGCAGTCTGTTGTAGTCTCATGTCTTGTGCTGGTGTGCCAAGTATGCCAGTATATTTATTACTGTGTGTAATAAACACTAGACTATTGTTATTTTAATGGAAATTTCCGACATTTTATAAATTATATTTTTGGAGCCGTTTAGGGCGAGAGAGAGCTATAGCAGCTCAAGGAGGTTAAAAATGAAAAAATTTGTTGAAAGAATTATCGGTTCATATAGTGATAGAGAGTTAAAAAGAATATATCCAATTGTTGATGAAATAGAAGCACTTGAACCTGAAATCAAGAAACTCACTGACAGTCAGTTAAAGGCTAAGACACAGGAGTTCAAGGAACGTCTTGGGTCGGGAGAAACACTTGACGATATTCTTCCGGAAGCATTTGCTGTAGTTCGAGAGGCTTCAGTCAGGGTGCTTGGTATGAGACACTTCAAGGTTCAATTAATTGGAGGTATTGTTCTTCATCAGGGAAGAATATCTGAAATGAAAACAGGTGAAGGTAAAACTTTAGTAG
>JAEYNI010000019.1 GCA_023412635.1 Bacillota bacterium | reverse complement strand
GCTGCAGAGTTTATAAAGGATACGGTATTTAATATTATTGAAGAGTTGGGGGTATAACAATGCTATTGAAAGGAGTAAGAATTGGGTATGCTGTTACAGGCTCATTTTGCACCTTTGATAAGATAATCCCTCAGATAGAAAAATTGGCTAACGAAGGTGCCGACGTTATTCCAATAATATCTGAGTCTGTAAATGAGTATGATACACGGTTTGGTAAAGCAGAGGACTTTAAGAATACACTACAGGCCCTTACTGGTAAAACGCCTATAAGCACAATAGTAGAGGCAGAACCGATAGGACCGAAAGCTTTGCTGGATATACTTGTAATAGCACCTTGCACTGGAAATACAATTTCTAAAATTGCGAATGCGATAACAGACGGCCCTGTCACAATGGCATGTAAAGCGCATCTTAGGAACATGAGACCTGTTGTAATAGCCATATCGACTAATGACGGGCTTTCAGCAAATGCCAAGAATATAGGTGTTTTGCTTAATATGAAGAACATATATTTGGTTCCGTTCGGACAGGATGATCCAATTAAAAAGTGTACATCATTGGTGGCAGATTTTGAACAGTTGCTGCCCACTATCCTGAATGCACAGCAAAATTGCCAGATTCAACCCATAATTGTATGTAAATAAGCCATGAAATCAAATATAATGAAACTTTAAACGCCACGATTACTTTAATACCGTGGCGTTTGTAATAATTATTTATATTTATTATCAATTTGTTTCATCCTTGAGGACTTCTACAATAGTATCGGCTTTAATTCTTGAAGCTCCGAGCAGATATGCCATTCCAACACTTAGAAGTATTATAAGGATAAATATTATAACCTCAAGTATAGGCATAAAAGGAATGAATTCATAAACATATATTTGCTCTATTCTTAAAAATAAGTATGTTATAACCATTGTTAATGGTAAGCCTACCAAAATTGGATTGATTCCATAAAATACAGCTTCAAGTATAAGCATTTTTTTCATACCTTTTGGTGATAATCCAACTGACCTGAGCAGTGCAAATTCACGACGCCTTTGCTGTAAATTTCCTGTTACTGTTGAAAAGGCATTTGAAATTCCGATAAGTCCTAATAGCCCTGAAATACAGAAGGTCATTAAATTCATAATTTTTCTTGAGGCTGCTATTTGGTTCATCAAATCTTCGGTAGTATATATTGAATAATCACCCCCACCATACCAACGCTCACAAATATCTTTTATATTTTTTCTTACTTCATTTATTGATTTTTCACTACAATTAATTGTTATATAAGTATTCATGCTCCTAGGCTGACGATCCTCATCAAAATTTCTGACTATGTTTTTATAAATACCAACAGGAACAATATAGGTTAAAGTATAATAGTTATTATATTGAAATGTGTCAGGAAGCTTGTCTGTAACAAATCCAGTTTGCAGCTCAAATTCATAATCACCTTTAGTACTGCTGTCAATATTTTCACTTACTCTGACTATATCTCCAGCCTTCAAGCTCGTTATAGGGAGTATATCGTGATTTCGTTTGCCATAAGTCACATGATTAAAGGAATAATTAACTAGTATTCCTTTAGGGTTATGGATATCAGAGTAAGCATCGGGATTTAAGCGTAGTGATTTACAATAGTTTGAAAAGGAAGCATCATCTAGCGATACTAGTCTTGTATTCAGGCGGTATTTATCATTCTTCACCAAAAGGGCGAAGCGGTTTGTAGCAGCTAAGCCTGAAAAGCCTCCAAGCTTTTTGATTTCCTCGGATTGCTTGTCAGAAGTAAGCCAGGTAGTACCAAGAATGTTGTTTGAAAAAATACATAAATCAAGTCCTTTAATTTGCTTAAATTCGTTAATTACTTCGGGTGCCATTTGCCTTCCGTCCAACAGATTCACTTCAATATCATATTCCATATTTATTCCGAATAAAGAGACTTCCGCGTCTGAGATTGAGTTGAGGTTTACAAAGGTAACGAATAGAACGAAAGATAGAAAAAGAGATATAAAAGAAGTTCTGAAGGATTTCCTGTTTGCAGAAAGGGAATTAGAAGCCAACTCGCCTTCAAAACCGAATATTTTACGGTAAAATATGTTGCTTCGTGCTTTCTTGCCCATATGGCCAATTTGCCTAATAGCTGTAATAGGTAAAATTCTGCTGATTTTCTTTGCAGGCAAATATGCCGATAACCAAACGGTGAATAAAGTTAAAATTACAGAAGGTAGCGCAATTACCCACCCAAAGGTATATTGTACAGGTAAGGAATTGTCATTTATTCTGTTCATAGCACTTATTTCAGCAAACAAAAAGCTACACATTAAGTGACCTATCAGAAGGCCAAGAGGGGTGGGAATAATTGAAAGTAATATTGCTTCAAAAGTAACGGACTTTCTTATTTGAGCCGGTGTTGCACCGATACTTTTCAGCATACCCAGTTGCTTTATACGGGAATTTGCCGATAGCACAAAGGCATTATGTATTATTAGTACGAATACTCCGACACAAAGTAATACCATGAGGATTACCGAAGCTATCAAAAAGATATAATCTCTGGGTAGGGGGGTAGCTTCATCGATTTGAGGAAATATCAGATAATTTAAAAGCAGACTGTTGTTGTATTTTATCAGATACTTTCCTGACTCATCAGGCTTTTGACCAACAGCTGCAGCTATCTGAGGTAAATCTTCAGCGATTTTTCTTGGATTGTGAAAGTTTACATATACAGTTAAGTCGTCATCTGGATTTATATCCTTACGATTCAGATAGCCCATAGCATAATATCCCGGGACTATAGATGGAGTGGTAATGTCCAAAACGCCTACAATCTTATAGTTTTCATTCCGCTGGCTAGAAAAGGTTTCGTCGAGACGCTTTGAGGCTACAACATCAAGCTTCTTACCAGAGCTCATTCTATATCCAACAGGAACTGATATTATACTGCCTATTTTTATTGTAGGATTATCATCAATAAATTGCTTAGATACAGCTATCTCTGATTTTTCCACTGGTATCCGGCCTTCAATTATTGCGTTCTTTTCTGACATTTCTATCCAGTATTCTGTGTCAGCATCCCTAATAATCAAATATGGGCGTTTATCACTACTACCGATACATGCTGTATACCATTCGCCTTTAATCATTACCTTTTGGACATTGGGATGTGAGGTCACATATTTTAACTTGCTTCCAGGTGTAACATCAAACAATTCTCCATGCCAATGTCCATTTTTATATATCGCTTGTCTGACGCCATCATACCATATGTTATAAAGGAAGATACATAGAGTACTAAGAAGGGTGGAGGCAATCAGAACAGAAATCATTATTGTAAGACTGGTTCTTTTATTTTTGAGAATATAATCAAAAGTGTATTCCTTTAGAATTTTCATCTTTTAACCACCTCATCTGATACAATTTTGCCATCCTCCACAGCAATGATACGGTTTGCTTCAAGAGCTATCTTTTCATCATGGGTAATAAGCAGGATGGTCTGATTATATTGAAGATTGGAGACTTTTAAAAACTCCAGAATTTCTTTAGAGTTATTGCGGTCTAGATTACCTGTAGGCTCATCTGCAAGAACTATGGCAGGTCGATATATAAGCGAACGACCGATAGCCACTCTCTGCTGCTGACCGCCTGAGAGCTGGCTAGGCAGATGATTCAGCCTGTTACCAAGACCAAGGGTGTTTACAATTTCTGAAAACCTGGCTTCATCGGGTTTTTTGTTATCCAACAGCATAGGCAGAAGTATGTTCTTGCGGACATTAAGAGTAGGAATAAGGTTATAAAACTGGTATATAAGACCGACTTTTCTTCTTCTGAACATCGCCAGCTTTGTTTCATTTAATGTTGATATATCGGTGTCTTCAATAATTATCTTTCCTTTGGACGGGCGGTCAACACCACCAAGCATATGGAGCAGGGTTGATTTTCCCGAACCGGAAGCACCGACAATTGCAACGAATTCACCTTTTTCAACTGACAAATTGACATTATTAAGAGCCGTAACCTGTGTCTGGCCTGACCCATAAGTTTTTGATAGATTTTCACAACGTAGTATCTCCATTGAAACCTCCGTGAAATAACCAACTCTGAAAAACACTTTCTGAATTATTGTAGAGTTGTTAAAGTATTTTTTGATTATTACTATAACAACGGCAAATGACAAATCAGTGACATTTTATAATTTAGTGTTTATTTCAGATGTAATTCCTTGATTATAAAATTTAATTGTAAATCTTGCACCGCCATTTAAACAGTTTTCAGCGTGAACAATCCCATTTTGTTTTTCAATAATTGCTTTAGATAAAGCAAGTCCAATACCAACACTTTCTTTTCCTGATTCCTTACCGCTGTTCCTGCCTTTATAAAATCGTTCAAATATATGGGGAAGGTCTTCTTTAGAGATACCCTCACCGGTATCCTCTATGACGATTTGAGTATATATGGGATTCTGTTCATAGCTGATGGAAATTGTTCCTTTATCCGGAGTATGCTCTGCGCAATTCTTAATAATATTTATTATTGCTTCAACACTCCAACTAAAATCACCAATATAGCTGACATATTGTACGTCAGTAAAGGCAACAATTTGATGCTTATGAGCTGTAATATCACTGATCGAATCCACAGCGGCCGAAACAAGGGATAATACATCTACTTTCTGTTTTTTTAATTCAATAGTACCTGCATCCAACCTTGAAAGGGTGAGGAGGGAGCCGGTTAATTTCTGAAGTTTGTTAACCTGATTTGATATTCTTTCAATGTATTCAAAATCCTCAGAATTATTTTTTCTATCCAACAACAATTCTGTCATCAGTGAAATTGACGTTAATGGAGTCTTTAACTGATGAGCAATATCGGCCATATTATCTGCAAGACCTTTTCGTGCTTTAACCGCTTGTTCTTTTGTCTGCTTTAATTCTGTGACGGTTTTATAGAGTTCGTCTTCCAGACAGGAAAAATCATCCTCAGAGCCAGATAGTAATATATTGTCTTTACCGGCATTTATTAAATTCAGATAATTGGTCAGCCCGAGTATCCTTTTTCTGTTCTTTTTTAAGAGTGCATAGGTTAAAATAGCTGCAATTGCATAAATGACCAAACAGACAAAAATAACGAAAAATATAAGTCGCAGATTATCTCTGGCATCAAAAAAATATCTGGTATAACCGTAGCTTTTTAAAATATCATAACCCGACGTTACATCTGATGAAACAGGGAATTTAATCGACTGAACCACCGCTTCTTCAAGATCGGGATTTGCTGCGGAAATCTTACTAACAATTGCAGCTAGAGTATTATACCTATGAGTTGAAAAAATGCTTCCGGATAGTGCCTCGATGAGCAGGCCTAATAGAATTGCAGAAACCAAACCAGCAACAAGCAAAAGTTTATAATTTTTACTCTTCATCTTCATCCTCCGCACGATAGCCAATACCCCGAAGGGTTTTAATAAAGGCAGGATTATCAAGCTTTTCGCGAAGTCTTTTTATGGTTACTGTGAGCGTATTGTCATTGACAAATTCGCCGGCCGCATCCCACAGTCTGTCCAGTATAACTTCGCGGGTAAGAGTATGGTTCTTGTTTTCTAACAGCAGAAGCAGCAAGCGGTATTCTCCTGCCGTTAGAAGTACCTCTATACCGCCGCTCAGCACTCGGGTACTATCCTTGAAAAGCTGAACCTTACCGCAGGAAAGTACATTCATTTCTTGTTTATTGAAATTGTTGAAGCGGCGGAGGACAGCTTTAATTCGAGATAACAGTACGGAAAGTTTAAAGGGTTTGACTATGTAATCATCTGCGCCCATATCAAGACCCTGAACAATGTCATTGTCATCGTCTCTAACAGTCAGATATATAATGGGAACATTTCTTATTTTCTTAATATATGAAAATAACTCAGAACCGCTTCCGTCAGGCAGGTTCCAATCCAGCAAAACAAGATTATAACTGTTACTGCTATTGCTGCTGATAAGCTTTTTTGCTTTGGCAATAGTATTAACACATTCAAGTTTATAATATTTCTTAATAAAGGCTTTAATGCCAAGCGAGATAGTTTCATCATCTTCAACCAGAAGGATAGTTTCATCAACATTTGATTTAAACATAATTGACCCCTTAAACTAATAAAATTCGTTTTGTATGATTTACGTATTATTTTATAAAATAACTTAATAATAATATAAGACAAAAATTACAGAAAAACAAATTTTTACTGTTTTTCTAGCATGTGTCGCTGTTGTTAAGCGAAATGGAGGTTGAAGTGAACATACGAAACGGACCAAATGATACACCTGATACACAGCCTGCAGAAGCGCAGCAGGTTCAGAATGCAAATGTACAGGAAATCAGGGAACTGGGGACCACAAACATTCCAAATGAAGAGAGCAATATACACTGTATGTCCATAATAGGGCAGATAGAGGGACATATACTTCTGCCGCCCCATAACAAGACAACAAAATATGAGCATGTAATTCCCCAGCTTGTTGCCATAGAAGAGAGTAAACACATAGAAGGTCTTCTGCTTATACTAAATACTGTTGGTGGTGATGTTGAAGCCGGTCTTGCCATTTCGGAAATGGTAGCTAGCCTGTCAAAACCTACAGTTTCAATTGTTTTGGGTGGGGGACACAGTATTGGTGTCCCTATGGCCGTTTCTGCCGATTATTCTTTCATCGCCAGTTCGGCAACTATGACAATTCACCCTATCAGGCTTAACGGTATGGTAATAGGTGTTCCACAAACTTATGAATATTTTGATAAAATGCAGGAAAGAGTTGTAAATTTCGTATCAAGTCACTCAAAAATAACAAAAGATAAATTCAGAGAATTAATGCTTAAAACCGGTGAGCTAGCCAATGATGTAGGAACGGTTTTGTTTGGGGAGGAAGCGGCAAGAATAGGACTTATTGATGAGGTTGGAGGCTTGTCGGATGCCATTAATAAACTGAATGAGCTTATAGAGCTGAATAAGAAAAATAAAACTTCGCAGGAGGAGGGGGTATTGCAATGATTCTATATACAATTTACGACCCAGCAGTAATTTTTCAAAATATTGACTATTATAAACAACCGGACCTGAACTCGGGGTTTTCTGAAATGGTGATAAACGGGGTTAAGGTTCTGGCTTCACGTTCAATGAATGAAAGTATGAGGATAGAAAGACTTCTCAGCACAAATCCAATGCATTACCTTGATCCCAAACTTCAGCCTGGAGTTATTTTAAAGGATAAAGAATTGTAACCTGACTGAGATATTTTTTATTTGAGACAAAAGCTAAAAAAGATGGCAGATAATCCCTATCCACCATCTTTTTATTCATAAGTTTAAATATTAACTAAAGTAATAGTTATGAATTACTTAATATTTTTTGTTGCAATTTTTGCCTTAGACATCATAGGGGAAATATATGGTTCTCCATAAACTCCACCGCCTTCATAATCACATTTTACCTCTACCAGAACTATATAGCTCCAGCCATCGGTACTTTCATAAATAGCCCAAGTGAATTTAGTTGATACTTTAGCTTCGGGTATGCCGTATTCATCTTTTTCCACATACCAAGAAGTAGTGGCCTTTCCGAGGGTGACATATTTGGTTATTTTCTTACAATCACTATAATACTTGGATATCATTGCTTTAAGATTTTTATCTGATAATATGGGATCGCTATATGGGCTATTCTTCTGAGAAAACTGAGTTGGTACTTTTCTTAACTTTGCTCTATATTCCGAAGCTAATTTAGTACACTCTACGGCATTATTATATACTTTTTCTATATTATCAGTATTCCAATCAATCTTAAAAGTACCGGTGGCAATTACCTGACCTCCTAAGTTAAGATCAAGCTTAATCTCATGGTTGCCGGAATCCAGTAAAAGAAAAATATTTTCATACCAAGACACCTGATCATAACCTATGGTATCTTTAGGATTAGGAATAATTTCAAAGGTAATGTAAGCTTTATTTGATTCATAATCCTGAACATTCACAGGTATAATGGGATAAGAGTTACCCCAAAATTCTTTACCGTCTATGGTAACAGTAGCAGTTGCCTGTACTGTTTCATAAGGAATATATGTACCATCGGTTTCGTTGGTCTTTTTTGATATGGATTGGATTTTTTTATCAAGATATGCTATAGCATAAATATTGCTATCAGCAGTGAACTTGTCAGTAAACTGGCTTGAGGTCTCCTTTCCAGCTTTAATACTTGACTCTGAAAATAAAATCTTGCCAACATTATTCTTATGGACATCACTGGAATAGATGCTATCAGAACCTGCAGCGGATACACCAATCGGGCTTACAGAAAATGTGAGCAAAAGCGCCACTAACGTAAAAAATGAAATAATCCTTCTTTTCATAATATTTACTCCTTTTAAAAAATATAACTTAATATTACATTAATTTACACAAAATGTAAATATGTAGTTGATTATATCATAATTTACGAATATCTACATATAACTACAATTATCTACAAATTAAAGTAGGTCGATTTATACTTTACTTATGGTTCCTGTTTCAAATTTGATTCTCAGATTTTTTCTATATCCTGTTCCAATGAATTTGGCTACAAGGGAGCCATCTTCATCAAATACATTAACATCACAGCCGCATATTTTTTTATTTGAAGAGATTTCTTTAGCTTCAGCGGTTATAAATTTACCTGTTGGAGCTTTAAAATAGGATATGCTCGTATTTATACCGACTGTAGCAATTCCGCAGGAATTGATTGCTGCTGCAAAAGCAAAATCAGCAAGTGTATATATGGCTCCACCCTGAACCACATCCAGACCATTAAGATGATGTTCTTGTATTTCCAAACGAGCTACTGCATGACCGTCCTTAACACTTATAAGCTCTATACCAATAAAATGGGCAAATCTGTCTCTGTCAAAGAACTTAATGATTGAATTTTCTAAAACTGTTTCAGATTTCTCATTATGAATAGTGTCTATATTGTCCCTGACTTCCTTTAAATCTTTGCAATTATTCAAAATATTAGCTCCTTTTTCTATTGTTCAGAATATAAAATTATATAAAAATTATACACTTTTTTCATATGTATTCCATAAGAAAACACATTTGGAACAAATCTGGTTCAAAAAGACTTTAAATATGTCTGATTATCT
Source organism: Bacillota bacterium (assembly GCA_023412635.1). GTDB lineage: Bacteria > Bacillota > Clostridia > Acetivibrionales > DSM-1351 > Ruminiclostridium. Next base: position 7,356 of record JAEYNI010000019.1, on the reverse strand, counting down.
GATAACATTTTCTAAATAATGATTACCGGAGGAAATTACTATGGGAGTACGTATGGCAACAATAGATGATGTTGCAGCAATGAGCTACATACATTCTCAAACCTGGAAAAAAGCTTATGTTAATTACTTTTCAGCTGAATATTTGGAAAGTATTTCTGATGAAGGGTGGATACCTCTTTTTTCAAGAGCTATACGAGAAAAAGCTCATGATGCTGCCATATACGAAGATAGCGGGAAAATAACCGGTACAATTACTTTTGGTAAAGCCAGAAAAAATAATTATCTCGATGATTCCAGTACAAATTCGGATAATCTAACAGTCTCTGAAAACCTTTCAGAAGCCGAGATAATCTCCCTTTATGTTCTTCCTGAATACTGGTCAACAGGACAAGGATTTGAGTTAATGAAATTTGCTGTGGAAAATTTAAAGAATCAGGGTTTTCAACGCTGTTTTCTTTGGGTTATAAGAGATAATCAAAGAGCAACGGGTTTTTACAATCGTTTTGGCTTTAAAAGTACAGGTGAATTAATAACAGTTATGCTTGCAGGGAAACCGTTAATTGAGGAGAAATATGTTTATAATTTTTGAAAATTAGATCAAAATGCTAAAATTTACATAATTATGTATTTATGATAATATGGTTTTATTATGTTTCGAGGGGGAAAGACAGTTGAAGAAAATTACCTGTTTGTTATTAGTTTTATTCGTGATATTCCAATTTACAGTTCCGACATTTGCACAAGCGGACCAGGATAAGCAAGTACTGGAAGCGGCTAAAGAAATACAGAATAGTGACAGCGAGCAGCAAAAAGATAAAAAAAAGGTTTCTGATGTTATAGATCAGGTAAATGAGTCGGTGGTTGCAATCATTGGAAACAATACAAAATACCGAGAGGAAGACCAGGTTTATTCAAAATACCCAAAGAATTTGCAGCATGGTTCAGGAGTTGTAATAGAGGAAGAAGGTAAAATCTTGACTAATAACCATGTTATAGATGGGATAGAAAAAATTTATGTTGTTACATATGATGGAAAGGTATATACAGCCAGTATATTATATGCTGATGAAGATATTGACCTTGCTCTGCTGAAAATTGATAGAAAAGACTTAAAACCCATAACCCTTACCTCGGATACTAAGATGAAAGTGGGAGATGATGTAATAGCCATCGGCACACCTCTTTTCTTCGGCTATAGAAACAGTGCCAGCACAGGGATTGTTAGTGGACTCAACAGGCCCGTGGATGGAATTTATACTTATCTTCAGACTGATGCTGCCATAAATCCGGGGAATAGTGGAGGACCACTTGTTAATATGGACGGTGAGCTTGTGGGGATAAACACACTTGGGTATTCTTACTATCAGGGAATGAATTTTGCTATTCCGGCAAGCAATGTAAAATACTTTATGGAGCATTACAAAAAGTATGGGAAAATAAGAAGATGCTATACAGGAATTGACTTTGAGGAGAACTGGGCAGCACTTCTTGGGCTACCAACAAATCAGGGTCTAAAGGTCATAGCAATTCAAAAAAATGCAGTTGTATCAAATGAGCAGGTTAAGGAAGGTGATATTCTGGAATCTATTGATGGTCAGAAAACCACCTCAATTGCTGAGTATAATGAGATACTTAAAAACCATTTACCTGGTGATAAGGTAAAACTTAAAATTTTACGTGGTGAGAAACTTTTAGAAATTGAAATAACCCTGAAGGAACAGCCAGAAAAGAAAAAATAATTCAGCCCGGAGGAATTAACATATATGAAGAAAATTCTTGCTCTTTTTATTTGTACGTTATTGCTTATAGGTACAATAACACCAGTAACTTATGCCGAAAGCGGAAATATTGATTTGTATGAAGCTTTTTCAAATAAGGATGATTTTGCCATAACAGAGGTGGGAAGTCGTATATACAAGTGGTCTATGTATCTGCCGGATGATGCCGTTGTATATAAATCAGACAGGCTAAACTATTTTAGTATGTCAACAACCAGTTATCAAGCAGGAGTTGATCTGGAAGTAACAAAAAATACTGATAAGCTTACACTTGAAGATATTTTATATTCTATAGAAAATGACTCTTACTCGGGTTTCTATTCCAGCGGTAAAGAATTTCAGCGAGACATTATTAAGGACAAAAACGGACAAAGGTGTTTACAGATAATCGAAGGAGGAGGCTATTACGATTTCTTTTCGGTTAGTAATACCGATGATACAGAATTCAAGGAATATACTGAAAATAGAATTTATATTGCCAACAATAATATATATAAGTTGACTGTACATATGAACAGGGAGTTCTACCTCCAGCATGAGGAAATGTTTGAGAAGCTGACATCTTCCTTTAAATTAACCTTTGATGATAAAAATCCTTTGATTAAAGAATTATCAGACTCATTAAACACAGTCAGGGAATATAAGAATACCAATTTTGGGTGGAAGATGAAGCTAAGTCCATATTGGAAGGCTTCAGGTGCTCCTAATTCCCGTGAGCAGGTTTTTAGTCCTGTATATTCTGATGAGGATCTTAATCAAAATAGTGAAGAAAGTGAAACTCAGAAGGAAAAGGATACTGTAAACAAAGTACCTGAGTTAATTTCGGTTAGCTTGATTGGCTCTGCTTTACCTGGTGAAAATGCTACAAAATGGGCTGAGAAGGAAATAAAGGAATTTAAGAGTAATTATAACGATGCTATATATGACATAATATACCAGAAAGAATATACACAAAACGGTTGTAATGTATACCATATGTCGGTGCGCGATACAACAATGACTCAAAGACCGTTTATATCACACTACTTGTTTATTGTAGGAAATGGCTATAAATACTTAATAACTGCTATAATGGCCGATGATAAATATCTGGATAAGGAAAAACAGGACAAATTTGATTTTATGTTCAAATCATTTACTCTTGATAAATCTCTGCTTAGTAAACATATAGGTAAAATTGCTTTATCTGAAAATTTGATGAACTTAGATGAAGATAAAGAATTATCAATGGACAAAAACGAATTTGCAACTAAAGTTAAAAGGAACTGGAAAACCAATACGAGAAGTTCAAGCTACAACGGTTTATTCCTAATGCTATTAATTGATTATGGAGTGGGAGATTACGAAGAGTTAAAGGCATCTGAATCTTATAGTAATATAAGTATAAATATGAGTGCCGGTTCTACTGCACAGTCTTTTGATGAAACATTCTCAGTAATGGGAGAGAGCTATATGGATAGTGATGAAGTCCGTTCAGGAATTGTAAAGGTTAATATACAATCAGCAAAAGATAAAGGTGCAACCATATACAAGATTACCAAGGAATACGATATGAAAGCCATAGAAAAATCCTTAAAAGAAGACAGTAAGAAAAGTTATAATTTTGATAATATGATTAATGAATATATATACATTATAGAAACCGGAAAGAAGGTATATGTACAACAAACAACTATCCCGGTTACAAATACCTCTTCAGATAACTTAAAGAAAGTTGAGGACATTTGGAAAAATACAGTAATAAATAAAACTAATTACAGCAGTTTGAAACTTACATGGAAACAACATTCTCTGGATGAATTTAAGTCAAAAAATAAGACGGATAAGGAAAAAAAGTCAACAGAAGATGAAAAATCAACAGAAGATAAAAAATCAACGAATGAAGAAGATCTATAATTAAATAATAAAATCAGCTATGAATGTTATTCAAAAAGATAACTAATTGTAGCTGATTTTTTTTTGTTAAAATAACATTAAGTTCTGTCAAAATAGGTTATTTTTATTTATATAAATATATTTTATGTTATAATAATCACTGTATTAAAACTGTCAGCAGTAAGCTGCTTTTTAACAGATATATACAATGTATAAGGGGAATGGAGGATTTCATTGAGCAAAAGAGTAACAACGCAAGTTTCTGCCGAGGAAATAGCTCAGCAGTATAAATATATTGAAATGCTTAAGGATTACAATCAAGCCAGGATTAAAGAAACAGGAAAACCTGTTAAATATATTATTGAAACCTTTGGCTGTCAGATGAATGAAAATGATTCCGAGCGTCTTTCGGGGATGCTGTCTGAAATGGGCTATTCTGAATCCTTCAAGAGAGCTGAAAGTGATCTGGTTATTTTTAATACCTGTTGCGTAAGAGAGAATGCAGAGCAAAAGGTCTACGGACACTTAGGAGCTTTAAAAAAGTTAAAAGAAAAAAATCCCGAGCTGGTCATTGCAATCTGCGGCTGTATGATGCAGCAGCCTGAGGTTGTTGAGCATATTAGGAAAGTATACAAGCATGTTGATATAGTTTTTGGGACACACAATTTATATAAGTTCCCGGAATTACTCAATACAGCAATTGAAACAAAAGCCGCTGTAATTGATGTATGGGATTCAACAGGTTCAATTGCAGAGAACATGCCGATAACACGTAAGGACAGCCTTAAGGCATGGGTCACAGTAATGTACGGCTGCAATAACTTCTGTTCTTACTGTATTGTTCCCTATGTTAGAGGTCGAGAACGAAGCAGAGGTTTGGAAGAAATAAAAAATGAGGTTCAAAAGCTTGCCCAGGAAGGCTGTAAGGAAATAACCCTCCTTGGACAGAATGTTAATTCCTATGGTAAGGATTTGGCAGGGGAATACAGTTTCGCCGGCCTGCTTAGAGAGCTCAACACCATAGAGGGCATTGAACGGATACGTTTTATGACTTCACATCCCAAGGATCTGTCCGATGAGCTGATTTACGCCATGAGAGATTGTGAAAAGGTCTGTGAGCATTTACACTTACCCGTGCAGGCCGGCAGCACAAAAATTCTAGATGACATGAACCGGAGGTACACAAAGGAACAGTATCTTGAGTTGCTGGAAAAAGTAAAGACCCATATACCGGGAATTGCACTGTCAACAGACATAATTGTAGGGTTTCCCGGCGAAACTGAAGAGGACTTTGCCGAAACTCTTGATGTTGTTGCAAAAGCCAGGTTTGATATGGCCTATACCTTCCTTTACTCAAAAAGGACGGGAACACCTGCTGCAACGAAAGAGAACCAGGTGTCTGAGGAAACTAAAAAAGAGAGATTCGACAGACTTCTTGCTCTTCAAAACACCATTAGTCGTGAAATAAACGATGAACTTCTTGGAAAAGAAGTTGAAGTTCTTGTTGAAGGTCTCAGCAAAAGCAGCAAAACTACTTACACTGGAAGAACCAGAGAAAACAAAATCGTTAATTTTAAAGGGAGTCCAGAAATAGTAGGCAAGCTGGTAAGAGTAAAGATTGATACAATACAGACCTGGTCACTTCTTGGCAAAATAGTTCAGTGACAACATAAATAATTCACTAACAATAATGTAAAATAGTTCAGTAACAATAACACATAAAGTTACCGGCAAAAATAATATATGACTATAACCATGCTGAATAGCAGCAGATTGGAGACTAAAATGGATATAACAGAAAAGGCAAGAGAACTTGGATTATTGATGGCAAATTCCAAGGAAATGGAAACATATAAAAATACAGAGGCTGCAATGCAGTCTGACACTAAATCTACTACACTTATGAATGAGTACAAGCAGCTGCAAATTGACCTTGTTAAAAAAACAAGAGAAAATGCAGCAACCGATAGTATTGAAGAAGCAAAACAGAAATTGCTGGCAAAGCAAAAGGAAATAAACGAATATCCTGTAACCTTTGATTTTTTAACAGCAAAAGCCAATCTTGAAGCTTTGATGAAAAAGGTAAACGATATCATCATTTTCTCAATAACAGGAGAGCCTACCTGCTCGGACGACAAGTGCAAGACCTGTGGAGGCGGCTGCAAGGGCTAAAGGCAAAACAAACAGAGTACTAACATGTGCTTGGTTTTTACCGTGATGATTACGATTCATTTATTAATCTAAAGATTTTATTGTAAACAATGGAGGCTAGTATGGGTACAGTTACTCCTATGATGCAGCAGTACTTGAATATAAAAGACCAATACAAAGACTGTATATTGTTCTTCAGACTGGGAGACTTCTATGAAATGTTTTTCAGAGATGCGGAGGTCGCCTCTAAAGAGCTTGAGATAACCCTTACAGGCAAGGATTGCGGATTGGAGGAACGTGCGCCCATGTGCGGCGTTCCTTTTCATGCTGCAGACGGATACATAGCGCGTCTTGTTTCAAAGGGGTATAAGGTCGCAATTTGTGAACAGGTTGAGGACCCTGCACTGGCAAAGGGGATAGTAAAAAGGGATGTTGTAAGAGTAGTAACTCCGGGTACAGTGACAGACACAGCCATGCTGGATGATAGAAAAAATAATTATCTTATGTCGGTTTGCAGAAACGGCAATTTTTTTGGCCTGGCAGCTGTTGATATTACAACCGGTGACTTTTATGCTACCAGGATAACCTGGGGAAATACCAAGGGCAAGCTGATGGATGAAATTGCCAAGTTTATGCCCTCAGAGCTGGTAGTAAACAGTGAGTTCAACGAGGATGGTGAATTACTGAACCTATTGAATCTACGCTTCAACATTTACATATCGGGTTATGACAACTATGCTTTTGAGTATGGTAATGCCAAGGAAACGCTAAAACAACATTTTGAAAATCTCAGTCTGAATTTGTCGGAATACGATATTTCCATTAACGCATCGGGTGCACTTTTAAAGTACCTGGATATGACGCAAAAGGTTAATCTGAGCCATATACAGAATTTCAACTCCTATAACATTGAGGAATACATGATTTTGGATGCAGCAACCCGTCGAAATCTTGAATTGACAGAAACCATGAGAGAAAAGTCAAAACGGGGTTCACTATTGTGGGTACTGGATAAAACCATGACCTCCATGGGGGGCAGACTCCTGAGAAAATGGATAGAACAACCTCTGGTCAATATCGGAGATATTCAACTTAGACTGGACGCCGTTGACGAATTCAAGAACAAGTTTATGGCACGTATGGAAATCAGGGAATTGCTTCGCAGAGTTTACGATATTGAGCGCCTGATGGGAAAAGTTGTACTTGGAAACGTTAACTGCCGGGATTTTATAGCTCTTAAAAATTCTATCGGTCAGATTCCATATATAAAAAATATTATGATTGATTTTGAGGCTGAATATAGCAGGTATTGCTATGAGCAGCTGGACAATCTGGAAGATGTCTGCCAGCTTATTGAAGCCGCGATTATTGAGGACCCTCCTGTAACCATAAAGGAGGGCGGTATAATAAAAACAGGTTATAATCCCGAGGTGGACAAGCTCAGGCAGGCATCAACCCAGGGAAAGGATTGGATAGCAGCTCTTGAAGCCGAAGAAAAGGAAAAAACAGGTATAAAAAACCTTAAAGTAGGCTTCAACAGAGTATTCGGTTA
>JAEYNI010000353.1 GCA_023412635.1 Bacillota bacterium | reverse complement strand
AATGAAATGGGTTGATCCAACAATTGAACTGGTTGCGTGTGGAAGCTCAAACAGCGCAATGCCAACCTTTGCGCAATGGGAAGCGACTGTACTTGAACATACCTATGACCATGTTGATTATATTTCTTTGCATACTTATTATGGTAACCGTGATAACGATACAGCCAATTTCCTGGCCAGGTCAATGGACATGGATGAATTTATCAAATCAGTAATTTCAACCTGCGATTACGTACAAGCTAAGAAACGCAGTAAGAAGAAGATCAACCTGTCCTTTGACGAATGGAATGTTTGGTTCCATTCAAATGAAGCAGACAAGAAAATTGATCGCTGGTCTATAGCACCTCCACAGCTTGAAGATGAATATAACTTTGAAGATGCGCTGTTGGTTGGTAGCATGCTGATAACTCTTTTGAAGAATGCAGACAGAGTAAAAATGGCATGCCTTGCACAGCTAGTTAACGTAATTGCCCCAATTATGACAGAAAACAATGGTGCTGCATGGAAGCAGACGATTTACTATCCATACCTTCATGCATCGGTATTTGGCAGAGGTACTGTTTTAAATCCAATTGTCAAATCTCCAAAGCATGATACCAAGGATTTCACAGATGTTCCGTACATTGATGCAACAGCAGTTATCAGTGAGGATGAAAATGAGGTTACTGTATTTGCGGTTAACAAAAATATGGAGGAAAACATAACGCTGGATATTGAGCTCAATGGTTTGGGACAATTCAAGGTTATAGAACATATTGTTCTTGAGCATAATGACGTAAAAGCTGTAAATACAAAAGCAAATCCCAATAATGTTGTTCCTAACTCAAACGGAAATGCAGCAGTTGAAGACGGTAATGTAAAGGCCGATCTAAAGAAGCTTTCCTGGAATGTGATAAGACTTAGTAAGATAGTTTGATTTTAAATTATTAGTATTAAGGTTAAATATTTTAATTGGAGCCCTGCCATAAGCAGGGCTCCTTTTCTATTTTTTAACTGAATTACACTCCCTTTCATATTGTTTAATCCATATAGATGATATTACACCTTTAAATGCTATATAATAGAATATATTGACAGAAAGTTTCAGCTGCTTTTACATATGGAGGAGCAACTATATGAATGTGATAACATATTCCCTCATTGATGATCAAAAGACGTCAGACCAATACTACAGTGTCATTTCGGCTGTTACCGATAAAGTATTACTGAAAGGACGGCATCTGTTAAAAGTGACTATTGATGGCTACCGGGCCCAAATGTACAAAGGGCAGAATCCTTTTTTCGAAGAAGGTCTTCTGGAGATATTGGCAATTGGTATTTACTGGCGTCTATACGGCAATGCCGCGCTGGAAATGAAAAAAGCAGCCGCCGAATTTTTAGCTTCGGTAAACAGATTGAGGGATACTAAGGTTAAATTAAAGTTTATTCTCAATCACTTAAAGGGTATATTTACCACTCTTTTCATTCCTGAATTAATTTTTTATACAAATGCCTCTGTTCCCGATGTACAGGGTATTGAGAGATTGATTGATTTTTTAAAAGCTACAGGTGAATTTAAGCAGGAGGTAAAAAGGTTTGAAACCTGGCTTAAATACTTTAGACAGGTGGGGGGAAAAGAGGCTCGTCAAGTACTGTCTACTGCAATAAGTTTTGCTGACTGGTTCCAGAAGGAATGTGAGTCAGGCTTGGTTCAATTTACCCCGAAGGTTCAACATTTCCTCAACAATAAATTATCCAGCCACAGATGGAAAGAAGATTATATATTTTGTAGTAGCAGGGCGGTGGAATACCATTTGAATATGGTCGGAGCAGAAATAATGAATAGGATTTATCATGACGACTTCCTCCAGAGGAAGGATCGAGTATTATTGTTGCCACACTGCATGACAAATCCAGAGAAGGGTAAATGTAAAGCGGCTGCGGTAGGAAAGGGATATATATGTAAAGCTTGTTCGGAGAGATGCCAGGTAAACAGTCTTTCAAAATTCGGTAGACAAAATAATTTGAAGGTCATGCTGGTACCCCATGAATCCTCGATAGCCTCAACAAAAACGGATCAATCACTTTTTACAGGTAGCTCGGGAGTAATAGGAGTCTCCTGCATATTAAATCTTATTTCGGGAGGCTGGATGTTGGAGGAAAAGGGAGTTATACCCCAATGCGTACTGTTGGATTATTGCGGTTGTAAGAATCACTGGCATGAAAGGGGTATACCTACTAGGCTTAACGAAGAGCAACTAATGAAACTGATAGATACCAATCATATCCGCCTGTAAGCAGAAACGTAAATATGTTAAAATAGTCATAGTATAGTAATATGCATGCGAATTCTTGCAGGCAAAGAGATAGATAAAATTTACCTTGGGGGTCTCATGAAACATATCTTTATTGTCAATCCGACAGCAGGAAAAGGAAAATCTCTGGAACTGGTTCCATTTATTCAGGAATGCTTTAAGACCAGAGAACAGGACGAATTGTTTATTGAAATTACAAAGTACGAGGGACACGCCGCTGAGATAGCCAAAGTATATGCTACAGCGGAGGAATGTCGGATATACTCCGTTGGGGGAGACGGCACTGTAAATGAAATAGTTAACGGGATAGCAGGAACATCCTCGGCTATGGGGGTGATACCAACCGGCTCAGGAAATGATTTCATACGCAGCTTGCATTCAGAAACAGACATAGAGACTCTTATAGCTCGTTCAATTGACGGCATAGAGAAAAGCATTGATCTGGCAAAAGTAAATGATAAATATTTCGTAAATATATCTTCGATAGGCTTTGATGCCAATGTAGTTTTCAATGCTATGAAATTTAAGAAAAAACCCGGAATAACAGGAAGTATGGCCTACGTACTATCTATAATATATTCGGTTTTCAAGCACAAAATAAACAGAATCAAAGTAGATATAGACGGTGTAAAGACTGAAATGGACTCCTTACTGGTTGCTGTAGCCAACGGCAAGTATTATGGTGGAGGAATGATGCCTGCCCCTGATGCCGTACTCGATGACGGGCTATTTGATATATGTCTTGTCAGTGAAGTAAGTCGCCTTCAGATTCTCAACCTTTTTCCCAAGTATATGAAGGGGCAGCACGGGGTGCTTAAACAGGTAAGCTTCCATAAGGGGCAAAAGATTAGAATTGAGGGTAATGAAGAACTTTGCCTTAATATTGACGGAGAAATTGTATCGGCAAGAACGGTTAACTTTGAAATAATAAAATCGGGAATAAAGGTAATACTCCCGGAGAAAAAACTATAAATTACATCAGGCGTATTTTTATACTATGCGCAGATGGGAGATAATATGAAGTTCATACATACAGGCGACTGGCATATTGGGAAAATAGTAAACGACTTCAGCATGTTGGAGGAACAAAAGAATTTATTGGAACAGCTTGTTTCGGTTATTGAAAGGGAAAAGCCTGAGGCGCTGGTGCTGGCAGGGGATATATTTGACAGGAGTATTCCGACTGTAGAAGCTGTTGAACTTGTAGATGATATTTTCTACAAGCTTACGCTTGAAATGAAAGTGCCTGTGCTTGCAATTGCCGGCAATCACGATAGTGCTGAAAGACTGTCCTTTGCAAGCAGGATTCTGACAAATAACGGGTTACATATTTCGGGCACATTTGATGGAAACGTACCCTGCATAACTATAGAGGATTCTTTTGGGCCAGTAAATTTTTATCTTCTTCCTTACACTGATCCAAGAAATATACGTCACATATACCAGGATAGTCAGGTATCTACCCATGACGATGCAATGAAAAAAATTCTGAATAAAATTGGACAAGCTTACAACTCAAGAGAAAGAAATGTAATGGTAACTCACGGCTATATAACTCATATGGGAAAGCCTGCGGAGTATGTCAGCGAATCTGAGAGGCCTTTAAGTATCGGAGGAACGGACTTCGTTAGCTCGGAATACTTTCAAATGTTTAACTATACAGCTCTCGGGCATCTTCACGCACCTCAGAAGGCGGGTTTTGAGAATGTCAGATATTCGGGCTCGCTTCTCAAATACTCCTTTTCAGAGGTTAACCAGAAAAAAGGTATCACAATAGTTGAGCTGGATGAGAAGGGAAAGGCTGCATCAAGACACATAGACCTGACTCCTGCACGGGATATGAGAATAATTAAGGGGCCGGTAAGTGAACTTATCAGCCCGGAGGTTTATAAAAGTGCAAACAACGAGGACTATATCCATGCAATTCTGACCGACAAGGGTGAACTTATTGATCCCATATCCAAACTAAGATCGGTCTATCCTAATATAATGGGACTTTCCAGAGAGGGAGCCGGTCAAAGGGAGAGTTCAAAGACTTCCGCCTCACAGGGCTATAAATCAAAATCCAAGCTGGAGCTTTTCAAGGAGTTTTATGACTCAATCCAGGGGGAACCGCTGGAAGAGGAAGCAGAGACTGTAATGGCAAGAATTATCGGAGAGATTGAAAAGGAAGGTTAATATGAAGCCGTTAAATTTGACTATAAGTGCCTTTGGCCCCTACGCCAAAGAACAGTATATTGATTTTACGAAGCTTAAGGAGCAGATTTTTGTTATTTCAGGGCCCACAGGTGCCGGAAAAACCACAATATTTGATGCCATCAGTTTTGCGCTTTTTGGAGAGGCATCGGGAAGCAGCCGTGACAGAGACAGCCTCAGAAGCGACTTTGCCATGCCTGAGACAGAAACGTACATTGAAATGGAATTTGAGCTCAGAGGTAAGGTGTATAAAATTAAAAGGTCTCCCCAGCAGGAGCAGAAAAAGCTCAGGGGAGAGGGCTACACCATAAGAAATGCAGATGCCGAGATGCTGCTGCCTGATGGTACATTAATTACCAAAATAGCTAACGTGGATGAAAAAATAAATGAACTGCTGGGCATAAACAAAGCACAGTTCAAGCAGATAGTAATGCTGCCCCAGGGTGAGTTCAGAAAGCTGCTGGAGGCGGACAGCAGCGAGAGGGAGCTTATATTCAGGAAAATTTTCGGCACCGAAGGCTTTGCTGAGATACAGAGAAGACTTGACGATGAGAGTAGGGAACTTTACAAGCAGGTGCATGTCATAAAGACTCAGATGGATACACATATCAGGCATGTGGATACCGGTGAAAATCAGTCTCTTGAAGAGGTCCGAAACTCAAAAAACATTAATATTCAAATGTTTATGGAGAAACTGACGGAAGCAGCAGCTAGTGATAGCAACAGCCTGGAGGCTGTTAATTCCCGGCTAAAGTTTATTATACAAAAGCAGGGCAGCTTAAAGGAGGAAATAGCCAGGGCGGTTGAAATTAATAGGAAACTTGCAAACAAAGAGCAGTTAACCCTCGAATACAATGGTGCCTTAAGCAGGGTGGAGGAATACAGACAAAAGGAAGCAGCTCTTAATTATTCCAGAAAAGCTTTGCCTATTGCCGAGGTTGATGAGCAATTAAAAAAGGCCGGTCAGAATATAATTATTAAGTCCACACAGCTTGAGCAGGCAAAGCAGAAGGTTCAGAAGCATAGAGAAGAATTTGAAGGGGCACAGCAGCTTTTCAATTCGGAGAAGGAAAAAGAGCCTTCAAGAAGAAAGCAGGAGACTGAACTGGCACTTTTAAATAACATGCTCCCAAAGGTTATGCAGTACGATAAGACCATAAAAGCGCTGGAAACGGTTAAGCGTAAGGGTGACGAGATAAGACTGGAACTGGAACAGTCTGTAAAAAAACTGGAGCAGGAAAAAAATAGTTATAGGGCTCAGGAAGAGAAGCTGAGGAGCGTATACTCTGCCGAGACCGAAAGTATCAGGCTGGACAAGGAAATAACGGCCAATAAAAAGCTTCTCCTTGAACTGGATAGCATAAAAAAGCTTATAGAAGTCTGTTTTGAGCAGAACAACAGCTATACCGCATTAAAAAAGTCCTTTGAAAGCTTTGATATTGAATATGTACATTTCCGCAGCAGGCTGGAGCGGGAGGAAGACAATTATCTCAGGGGACAAGCCGGGCTTATGGCAAAAACACTTAAGGATAACTGCCCCTGTCCGGTTTGTGGGTCAACAGAGCATCCTGCTCCTGCTTCGGCGTCTGATAATGTAACTGACCAGCAGCAGCTAAAGGAGTTAAAGCAGAAATTTGCTGTCTTAAATGAACAGAGGACCGAAAGGTTAAAAGAGTTATCCGGACTTAACGGAAATATAGACAGCAAAAGGCTGGAGATAGAAAATCGGCTCTCTTCGCTTGAAAATGGCTTACTTCCTGAAAATATTTCCAAAACAGGCGAAGGGAAGACCAGGGAGTTAACATTGGATGAGGATATAAACAGTAATAACGGCAATAACAGATATAGATGTATATCGGAACTTGAAACAGTAAAAGAGGAAATAGTTCTTAAAGGGACTGCTTTAAAGGCTGTAACCATGTCGCTTATTTCCTCTTACAAAGAAAAGAGCGAACTTGCAGGCAGAAAAGAGGAACTTGAGAAGAGATACAGAGAAAGTGCGGAAAATATCAAGAAAATTGAGGATGCTCTTAACCAGCAAAATGAGAAGAAAACAGCCATCACCGAAGAGCTTGCACGTACTCAGTCGGAGACGGCAGCTATTGAACAGGAAGTGCCCGGTGACATGCGGTCCATAGCGAAACTTAACTTAGCACTGGAGGAGATAAAGCGCGCAATAACCGATCTGGAAGAGGGCTTGAAAAATGCTGAGCGCGCTCAGGAACTGGCACGGCAGGCCTTGAGCATTGCTGAAAAGGAGTTTGCAGTAGTAACCACCTCGTTGAAGGAGAGCTTGGAGGAGCAGGACCACTTGAAAAAGCTGCTGGAGGAGAGGCTCAAGGCCTCAGGTTTTGAGGATTACACACATTTTATTTCCATGAAGAAGAGTCAGCAGGAGTCGGATTCCTTACAGGCGGACATTACAGAATATTACCAAAGACTGCAGTCATTAAAGGATATGCTCACACGCCTTGAGGAGGAAACAAAAGCTTTGAACACCCAGGAAATAGGCCTGCTTGAACAGAACTATCAGAAGCTGCTGGAAGAACAAAACCTCCTGCAGGAACAGCAGAATATTCTTTTCTCCAGATATTCAAACAATACGAAAACCCTGGAACAGCTCAAAGAGATAATTACACGTCTTGAGATGCTTGAGAAAAAATATAATATAATCGGGGAACTCTCAAGGATAGCAAAGGGTGATAATCCGCAAAGATTAACCTTTGAAAGGTATGTTCTGGCGGCATATTTTGATGAAATAATAACTGCAGCCAATCTGCGGCTGGAAAAGATGACAGGCTCAAGATATCTGCTTCAGAGGAAAGAGGATAAAAGTAAAGGCCGCGCACAACAAGGTCTGGAACTGGAAGTTTTTGATAATTATACCGGGAAGTCAAGGCATGTCAAGACTCTTTCAGGAGGCGAGGGCTTTAAGGCCTCTCTGGCATTGGCACTAGGGTTGGCGGATGTAGTTCAGTCTTATTCGGGAGGTATAAGCCTTGATACGCTATTTATTGATGAAGGCTTTGGGTCACTTGATCCGGAATCACTTGACAGTGCTATACAATGTCTTGTAGAGATACAGAAAACCGGTAGGCTGGTAGGTGTAATATCCCACGTGGTCGAATTGAAGGAGAGAATAAAGTCGGTATTAGAAATTATTTTAAAAAAAGAGGGAAGTTTTGTAGATTTCTTCGTATAATATATAAAATATAATAAAAAACGAATTATACAAAGTATATTATAGGAGAATGCTATGGAAAAGAATTCAATTCTAATCAGGAACGAAATAGAAGCAAATAAATTCGCTTCTAAGGTCATGCTAGGTACTAATACCTTTGCAATAATAGTTTACATACTTAATGTTTTGGACATATTTGTTGTAGATGATACCCGAATGACTATAGCCATGTCTTTGGCAGTTGCGCTTCTTACTCTTCCGTTTATTGTTGTTACGGGCTTTAAGAGGCAGGATACGTGGGTAAAGTATATGACAGTAACAGCAGCAATACTGATGGTGGGGGTATTGTCAACCTTGTTAAGCTATCATGTAGTAGTTTTGTACGCTTTTCCCTTTGCAATCGCAAGCCTGTTTTTCTCCAGAAGACTTAGCTCGTACACAGCAGTGACAGCAATTATTATTTTAAATATTTCTCAGCTTCTGGTTACACCTTTAGGAGGGACACCCGATGACAATTTAACTGATACCTACAGAACCATTGTATATGGAATGGTTCCGAGAACCATACAGCTTATAATATTATCTGTTATATTTATTGTTTTATCAAAAAGGACACGCAATATGTTAAGCAACATAATGGGTGCTGAAGAACAGCAGGAAATGTTCAGCAAAATGCTTAAGGTTACAAAAAAATCCACTGACGTATCAAACGTTCTTGCTCAATCGGTCAGCAACCTCTCACTTATGACTGAAAATACAACTAAAGCAAATGAATCTATTGCCAATAAGACGTCAAGAATAGCCGAGGGCTCGAAACAGTCTATAAGAAATATTGAGGAAACCACAGAAATTGTAGCAGATATGTCCACTAACATTGATAAAATAGCACATGAAGAAATGCAGCTCTCTGAGTTATCAGAGCAGATACGAGCATTATCCGAGAACAGCGTTGTTGTTATGAAGTCGGCGGTAGACGAAATGAATGAAATTGCTGAGGCTACAAGGCAGAGCAAAGAGACTATTGCTAAACTGGAAAGTCGGTCAGGGGAGATTTCAAAATTTGTTGAAGTAATTACCCAGATATCATCTCAAACAAACCTTCTGGCTCTGAATGCTTCCATAGAATCAGCCAGAGCAGGGGAACAGGGTAAGGGTTTTGCAGTAGTGGCTCAGGAAATAAGAGATCTTGCTGAGGGCTCACAGAAAGCAGCAAAGGATATTGCAGCACTTATTAGAGAAATAATGAAAGATACCGAAAATGCTGTAAAAGCAATGGATACCGGCTCTGAAATGGTTGACAGGGGAATGGCTACAATTGAACAGGCTAGAAATTCCTTTACCCAGGTGGCCGATGCAAACAGTGAAATGAGAGAGAAGCTCGCTGTAGTAAGCGAGGATACCAAAGAGGCCGCCATATGCAGTCACAAAGTAGTCGATATGGTTGCATCGGTTAAGGAAATCAGCACCGGTACACTTAGAGATCTTGAGCAGATAGCAATGGCAAGTGAGGAGCTGGTTGCCTCCATGGAGGAATTGGACTCATCTGTAGATAGCATTGAAAACATGTCAAAAGAATTGGTTGAGGTAGTTAAATAACTTGAAATTTAATAGTGATAAGATCTAAATAGGATAAGATTAAAATAGAATAAGATTTAAATAGTACAGGTTTAAATAGTATAAAATAAATTTTTATGCCAAAAGAGGCCGTCACTTGCTGGTGACGGCCTTGTTTAGCTTCCTAAAATAATGTTAATTATCAAGAGTTATACCTTCGTAAGGATCACTGATATCTTCACATTCAATATAATCTGTTTCGGTAAATAACGGTCTTAATACCAGCACGCTGAGAGGCGGAATATTCAGCCTAAGCCTGCAGGGCCGTCCATGGAGAGGCTCTTTTTCAACAGAATAAATTACATTATCTTTATCAGGCTCATAGCCACCGTACTTTTCATAGTTGCTGTTAAGCACCAACTCATATTCAAGATCAAAAGGTGCACCGATACAGTAGTTATCGTTTACGGCAGGGGTAAAGTTACATACGAAAAGAAGGATGTCTTTACTGTCAATGCCTTTGCGAATGAAGGACACAACGCTGTGGTCGGTGTCATTACAGTCTATCCATTCGAAGCCTTCATAGCTGAAATCCACTTGATATAGAGCTTTTTCATTTACATACAGTTTATTAAGGTCACTGACAAAGGTCTGCATTTTCTTATGCATCTCATAATCCAATAGATGCCAGTCAAGACCCTTTTTGTCATTCCACTCAATAAACTGTCCAAATTCACTACCCATGAAAAGCAGCTTCTTGCCTGGATGTCCATAGGTGTAGCCATATGTAACCCTCAAGCCTGCAAACTTCTGCCAGTAATCCCCCGGCATTTTGTTAAGCATGGAGCACTTGCCATGAACAACCTCATCATGGGAGAGAACAAGCACATAATTTTCACTGAAGGCATACATAAGTGAGAAGGTTATAAGATTATGGTGATATTTACGGAATATAGGGTCCATACTCACATATTTCAAGAAATCATTCATCCAGCCCATGTTCCACTTAAAGGTAAAGCCTAAACCGCCCATATATGGGGGTTTGGTTATCATAGGCCACGCAGAGGATTCTTCGGCTATCATCATTATTCCTTTAAAGTAGCTGAAAACGGTGGTGTTAAGCTGTTTTAAAAACTCAACGGCTTCAAGGTTCATATTGCCGCCGAACTTGTTGGGTACCCATTGTCCTGGTTTTTTAGCGTAGTCCAAATATATCATGGAAGCGACAGCATCAACTCTTAAACCGTCAATATGGTATTTTTCAAACCAGAATATTGCGTTTGATACTAAAAAGTTTCTGACTTCATTTCTACCATGATTGAAAACCAGTGTTCCCCATTCAGGATGCTCACCCTGAAGAGGGTCTTCATGCTCATATAAGGCTGTACCGTCAAATTTAGCCAGACCATGCGCATCCTTTGGGAAATGCGCCGGAACCCAGTCCAGTATAACTCCTATGCCGTTTTGGTGACATTGGTCCACAAGGTACATAAAGTCCTCTGGAGAACCGTAACGGCTGGTCACAGCGTAGTAGCCTGTCACCTGATAGCCCCAGGAGCCGTCAAAGGGATGCTCGGTGACAGGGAGCAGTTCAACATGGGTATAACCCATATACTTTATATATGGGATAAGCCTGTCGGCAATAACTCTATAATTAAGAAATATATCATCATTTTCATCAGGTTCGGCCAGAGTGGACCAGGTACCCAGATGAAGTTCATAGATGGAAACCGGCATTGAAAAAACATCTGAGGACTCTCTCTGCTCCAGCCATGACGAATCCTGCCACTGATAATTTTCAATATTGTATACAACGGATGCTTTGGCTGGCCGCTTCTCAGCGAAAAAGGCATAGGGATCAGCCTTGGCTATGACCTGGCCAGACAGTGTTTTTATTTCAAATTTATACAGGTCACCGCCTGACACCAGAGGTATAAAAAGTTCCCAAATTCCGGAGGCCCCTAACTGGCGCATCTGGTGCCTGCGACCATCCCACTGGTTGAAGCTTCCGATAACGCTTACCCTTTTTGCACAGGGAGACCACACCGAAAAAAGAGTGCCTGATACATTGTTAATGGTCATAACATGAGCACCCAATTTTTCATAAATTTTATGGCTATTTCCCTGGTTGAAAAGGTATACATCGTATTCGGATATAACAGGCCAGAAACTGTAAGGGTCA
The DNA here is from genome assembly GCA_023412635.1 of Bacillota bacterium. GTDB lineage: Bacteria > Bacillota > Clostridia > Acetivibrionales > DSM-1351 > Ruminiclostridium. Next base: position 888 of record JAEYNI010000353.1, on the reverse strand, counting down.
TGGGTTAAATAACTATCTCCGGACTTGTCGGTTATTTTAAGTTTATATTCAAATAAATCTTTTCTATTAGGAAAAATTACTTCATAAATTCCGTTCTCATATTTGGGAGGGATGGGATAGAAGGTGTTTTCAGACACATCCAGCAGTTCTATACATTTAGCCTCCGGATGATAGACCCTCACTGCAACATCTTTTTTCTGCCTCTTACCGTTTATAATGTGCATGCCGAGAAATACGTGGGGATCTCTGCAATCACCGTTAATTATACTGTTAATAACTGCCTGATTCTCATTTCCCATTAGACCACCTCATAGTGAAAATTTTACAGTAAAGATGAACAAGCACCTATATTTACCATACTATAATATTTTGATCAGATTAACAAGAACAAAGGTAGCAAGAAATTTGCTTTGCAAAGCTTTTTTGTGCTCATTCTTATTACTCTGTCTTCGCTCGCAAATTATCTTGTTCGCTAGGGGGCACTACTGCCCCCTTCGACGAAATGCTTCACATTTCTGAGCACCCCCTCTACACCGGAAAGGGGGATTCCCCTTTTCAATCCCCACGTCTAGGAATTTATCTATTTGGAATTTTTTAGCGTACTTGCTCAACCCGAGTTATATTAACACATTCAAAGAAAAGAAAATAAAATATATAAATTCCTATACTTTAAAAAAAGTAGGTTGACTAAAAACAGTCAGCCTACTTATAAGAATTGTTTTATGATATATTCAAATATTACTTTTTACTTGAATAACATGTGCTGCAATACACTGGTTTGTCCAAATGTGGCTTAAAAGGCACCCTTGTAGTTTGCCCGCACTCAGCACATATCGCATCATATAACTCTTTCTTAGTTGAATGCTCTCTTTTACTTCTGCATGCCTT
>JAEYNI010000346.1 GCA_023412635.1 Bacillota bacterium | reverse complement strand
ACCTCGCAATATGTATAGTATAATTATACTATACATATACAAAAAAATCAAGCTTTAAATTCTATCAAAGCTTGATTATGCCTGGCTTTTAGAAATGTATTGTATGAATTTCGCGGGAGTTTAGGTTCAAGTCCACAAATTTATGAAAATAAGAAAAGTGTCCTGCACTTATGCAAGACACTCTCTTCATGGTTGCGGGGATAGGACTTGAACCTATGGCCTTCGGGTTATGAGCCCGACGAGCTACCAACTGCTCCACCCCGCGATATATGAATGTTAATAATATTATATGCTGCAGCAGTTATTTTATTCACCCCCGCTGACAACTATTATACTTTAACACATATTTTTTATAATTGCAACACCTTTTTTACTGGTATTTTTTGCTACAATCTGCACAGTCTATTCAATCAATTTACCGATTGATGGAGTATGCACAATAAAATAAACTACACCGGGTCTATCCGAAATTTTTCATATAGTAAACAGCCAATTGGGTTCTATCTCTTAACTCAAGCTTTTCAAGTATATTTGAAATGTAATTTCTGACTGTTCCTTCACCCATAAATAGCTTATCAGCTATTTCTTTATTTGATAAACCCTCGCATATACATATCATAATATCATATTCCTTTTTGGTTATCCCCACCTCTTCCGGACTAATGGTCCTGTTTGTTTGTACCATATTTGACAGCATCCCAGCAATATCCTTATCGTATACAACACTTCCCCTGTATACCATGCGGAGGCTGTCTATAATCACTTCCGAAGAGCTGCTTTTAAGTACGTACCCTTCAGCCCCGAATTTTATTCCGCTTACAATATATTCAGTATCTTTAAAGGTTGTAAGAAATAATACCTTAATTTCTGCAAACTGCTCCTTAATCAGCCTGGTTGCCTGTACCCCATCCATAACAGGCATTCTGATATCCATAAGCACCACATCCGGTAATTTCTCCTTGCAATATTGAATACACTCCTGCCCGTTAGCTGCGGTTCCTACAACTTCCATGTCTTTCTCAAGTTCAAGTATAATTTTGAGCCCATCTCTTATTAATGCATCGTCATCTGCAATTAATACTTTCATAAACCTCTGCCCCCTTAACATTCGGAAGAGTAAAAATAACTGTAAAACCGGCACTGCCATCCACGGAATAAGTTCCTCCGAGGTTCTTTACCCTGTCCCTGATTCCTGTCAGTCCTACACTTTCTACAATCTTATTGCAGCCCTTACCGTTATCCTTGTACAAGCACCTTATATGCTTTGTCTTAATATCAATTTGAAGGTTTATCTCATTAGCTTCGGAATACTTCATTGCATTTGTAAGAAGTTCCTTTATATTTACTTCCAATACCTTTAAGTTAGCAGTGGACACTTCATTAAAATCTCCACTATGGGATAGATTGATTTTGCAGAAGGTAAATTCTTTGACAAGCTTATAAAAATTCTCTATTCCAATGTTCTGATTGCTTTTCATATTAAATACGGTATTCCTGGTTATTTCAAGGGCCTCAGCCAGCTTATCCACACAGAGCTTAATAATATCTCCGGCTTTCAGGTTATCTGTTAGAACTATCTTTTCTGCTGCTCTTAATTGAAAAAGCACTCCTGCAATGCTGTGTCCCACATTATCATGTATTTCCTTTGCAATTCTGTCACGTTCCCTGAGCTCCGCAGTCCTTTCAATCTCATTCTGCAGGGTAACCAGCTCGGTCTTTGTTTTCTCAAGCTGATAGCGCAATGCTCTTTCATTGTCCAGAAGCCCAATATGTTTTTTCTCCTTATCATGGTTCTTTCTTAAGGTATAGCCCCATAAGGCGCCGGCAGCCATATGAAAAGAGTATGGAAGCAGTTCTGCTCTGTGAAGAAGAATAAGTGCTATAATAGCTGCGGCTCCAAGCAGATAGTATTTTTTATAATAGGTTAAATCTACAAATAATATCCCCAGCAATAATAAAATATAAGGGGTCCTAAAAGAAAGGCCTATAACAATGGCTGCAAGTATGACAGAATAAACTTCCCGGTCGAGGTACTTCTCTTTAATTACAAAGAGGCACAAGGCTATTAAAATAAACCCTGTGCCTTCCAGATTACTATTGTCTGTTTTAAGAACAACTTCCGCTGCAGTCCATATAAATAATAGAATTCCATATATGTATTTCATAAAAACCGCCACTCCCTATTTTTAGGATAGTAGTCACAAGCAGCATAAATATAGATTAAATTCAGATAAAATACAGTTTAACACAGTTTTATATTATTATATTTATTTAGAAATATCAACTTTTTTTACCAGACCAACAATAAGAAATACTAAAGCAAACAGCAGCAGTACAGCATAATTCGTAATCAATATATTACCTGTAATTGACCCATCCAGTACCGCGTCAACAGTTCGCATTACCCAGGATAAGGGAATAAACCTCCCAATTTTATTCAATATGTCGGGCATCAAGCTAAATTCCCAATAGCAGCCTCCAAGCATAATAAGAGGCGTTGTGATAACTGCTACAGTTACATATGCCTGAATAGGTTTCTTTAAAACGGAAGTAATAAGTAAACCAAGGGTTATACAAACCAATGAGAATATTATAAACAGTCCGATAATTGCCAATGGAATCTCTCCCATATACGTCTTAAAAATAAATACAAGTGCTGATATAATTCCCAAGGATTGTATTACGGCTGTTGTGAAAAAGGCGGCAAGGTTTTCTGTCATATATCTTTTAATGCTTACAGGACCATAAAAAGTTCTGTAGAAAGTTCCATTAGCTTTGTCTTCCAATATTAATCCTGTAGTGATTACAGCCATGTATAGCATGAATTGAATTAAGAAGCCAAAGGATGTTCTTGATTTTTGTATTTTGTTTAAGGTATCAAGATTTGTGGTTATAGAAAGTTTTGATTTCCAATATTCGCCTAAAGAAGTCTCAAACTTTGCCTTGTCGTAATTTGATGCCCTTGCAATTAATTTATAATTTTCTAATTCAGTATTAACTAAATTCTTGACAAAATATAACTTCTGCCTGTCCTCTACATAATATTCCTTAATCTTAGGGTTTTCACTATCAAGAATTTTATTTTCAAAATCAGAATCAATGATTATTGAATAGTCCACAACATAACTTGCTGTTAAGTCATATATTTGATCCTCGGATATTTCTAGAAGTTTTATCCCTTCAGAATTCTTCAAGAGCTGGTATATTCCTTTTGAAACAGCACTCTGATCATGGTCAACAATACCTATTGTCGCAGCTTTATGATTCTGCATCGAGAACATTGAAATAAAAATAAATGGACAGAGTATCATTAAAGCAAATCTTACTTTACTTGTAAATATCCTTTTAAGTGAGGTCCTAAATATTATCATAATTTACCCTCCTTAACTTTAAAAATGATACTGCATATATCACGGCTAAAATAGCCAGTAAACCGCCAGCTGCTTTAAACATAACCATCTCAGGATAGTTGTAAATGGCCCCGAAAATAATAACCTTTGTATAATAAATAGGATTAATTATATTAAGGCTCTGGATAGTTACAGAAGGTGTTATGGCTCCCCCTGCAATAGCAGCAAAGAGCATAATCAGAAATGAAACACCCAAAGACGGAACAATACTATTTGTAAGCGAATACACCATTATTCCAAGTCCAATGGATATGAATGAAAACACCATTAGTACAGAACCTATGATTAATAAATTACCATCCCAGTCTGCATGATAAACAAACTTTGTAAAAACAACTGTAATTATACAGGAAATAAATAAAAACATAGAGGTTCCAAGTACCTTACCGCTTAAAATGGTCCATTTTGAGGTAGGAAGTGCATATAGCCTGATATGAATGTTTGACTCCTGATTCCTGCTGACTACTATTATCCCGAGTATTGATCCCATTAGCATTACTTGGAGTAAGGTTAAAATCGAATAATAATCTATAGCCTCAGGCAGTTTTGAATCAGCCGGAGTAATTCTCTCAAATGTTTCCGATATCTCACTCGGTTTCTGAATATCAATATTATTTCCAGAGAGCTCAATAGCAACTGAAAGCGCATTATTCCTATATATGTAGGAGTTAAGAATTGTTTTAACCAGCTCGATATTCTTTTTTCCTTCAATCCGCATTTCAGCTGACTGTTTATTCTGAAGTTTACCGCTTGTATCCTCAGGTATAACCACGTAATTATCAATTTTCCCCTTATCGATTGCCTCTATTGCCTCAGCCTCAGTTGAATAGCTAACTGGATCTATAATTTTATTAATAGCGTCAGTTTTCAAGAATTGCTCAACGCCTTTACCAACCTGGCCATTATCCATTATCACATATCCAGCTTTTACTCTGTTTTCAAAATTCTCGGTCAGATTGCCGTCAAATGCGGTTCCCAACAAGATTATTACACTAATAGGAAACAGAATCAGCGCTATCAAAATACGTATGTCCCTAATATTCTTAATGAACTCATAATATGCTGACCACAATACTTTCATTCAATTCCACCCCCTAATCCCGCAGCTTCTTGCCGGTAAGTTCTAGGAAGACATCTTCAAGCGATGCATCCTCCATATTGATTTTAGTAATAACTCCGCCATTTTCCACAATACAGTTAATTATTCTTGCCAGACTGCTGTTCTTGTCCAGAACAACCTTCATTTTCTTATCTTCAATTAGGCATTCCTTCACGCCATGGACCGCCTTGACAGCTTCAGTAAGTGTATAATTATAATTTTTCAGTACGATATCAACAACCTGTTCATCCTGAATATATTCCTTCAACTCATCAATGGTTCCCTGAGCAATCAGCCTACCGTTATCCATGATTACTACTCTTGAACAAAGGGCTTCAATTTCTTCCATGTAATGTGAGGTATATATAACCGTGGAGCCCATCTCATTCAGCTTTCTTACCGAATCCAGTATATGATTCCTCGATTGCGGATCAATACCTACAGTAGGTTCGTCCATAATTATAAGTTTTGGTTTATGTACTATGGAGCATGCAATATTAAGCCTTCTTTGCATTCCACCCGAGAATTTCTTAGGATAGTCACTTTTTCTCTCCCAAAGTCCGGTAAATTCCAGTGCCTGCCTTACACTGTCCTTAAGTTCCTGGCCCTTTAGCCCGTATAGCCTGCCGAAATATTCAACATTCTCATATGCCTTAAATTCATTATAGATGGCAAGATTCTGAGGAACGACGCCTATATTTTTCTTAACATAATAGTTGTTCTGGGACATGACCTGCCCGAAAATTTTTATCTCTCCGGAATTGATTTCAGTTATCCCTATTATTGAATTTATAAGTGTGGTTTTTCCTGCACCGTTTGGTCCCAGCAAGCCCAGAATTTCTCCTTTTCTGACACTCATGGTCATATTGTCTACAGCGATCCTGTCTCCATATCTTTTGACAACATCCTTAATCTCAACAATCATATCTTTAACTCCCTTCAATTTGTTTTTATGCAATATTTAGCTGAAATCAAATTTGATGTTATTAGTATACATTTTGCGAGACAGTGTTTTTAGTGATAAAAAGACCGATATAAAGTGACAATTGTCATTTCATATCGGTACGTTTGTCTTGTGTAGCTTATAGTTGGTCAAATGCCGCTTTTAGCCTTAACAGCGCCTTTTCCACAGTTGACCTGGGGCATGCCACATTCATTCTCATAAACCCTTCCCCGTTTTTCCCAAAATACGTACCGGCGCTCATAGCCAGACTGGCCTTATGTATCATAAAATCATTCAGTTGTTTTCCGTTCATGCCCAATTGTCTGCAGTCTAGCCATATAAGATAAGTCCCTTCAGGACAAATCGGCTTTATTAAAGGAATATTCTTACTGAAATATTCCATAACAAGTTTTACGTTTCCTTCAATATATGGAATCAGCTGATCCAGCCATTCTTCACCATGTTCATAGGCTGCTTGAGTAGCCACAAGGCTGAAGCAATTGTTGCATTCAATATGGAGCCTGGCCCAAGCCCGGTCAAAAGCTGATTTTGTTGCGGTGTCGGGAAAAACAACTACTGAAGACTGGAGTCCTGCAAGATTAAAGGTTTTACTTGCAGAAAAACAGGTAATTGTCAGTTTTCTAAGTTCTTCGGAAATTGATGAAAAGGGAGTATGCTTATTGCCCCATAATATGAGGTCGGAATGAATTTCATCTGAAATAACTTTAATACCATATTTTACACATATTTCACCCAGCTTCTCCAACTCGCCTCTTGTCCAGACCCGTCCGATAGGATTATGGGGACTGCACAAAATAATATATCTAGCCCCCTGCTGGGCTTTTTCTTCAATATCTTCGTAATCCATATAAAAGCTTCCGTTTACTTCTTTTAACGGGCTCTCCAGCAGTTCTCTGGGCCCATCCTTTACGGCATTATAAAAGGGACGGTAAACCGGTGTCTGTATGATTATTTTATCGTTTGGCTTGGTCAATTCCTTTATAAACATGCATATTGAAGGTACAACTCCTAAACTGATACTCATTAGCCGTTTATCAATATCCCAATTTTTCCGTCTCAGCTGGAAGGAGCATATAGAGTCAAAATATGTGTCAGGTTTGATGGTATAGCCGAATATGCCGTTTTCTGTTCGTTCTTTAATTGAATCTATAATAGGCTGAGCTGCTTTAAAATCCATATCTGCAACCCATAATGGAATAGCTTCCGGATTTCCATACAGCTTATTCAGTTCAGTATATTTTTCAGCATCCGTCCCGCTTCTATCTACTATTTCATCAAAATTGTATCTCATATGCGTTCTCCCCATATTTATTGAAGTTGTGACTATATTTGGGTTATTATTTATATTTATTATATTTCTTTATCACATTTCTTCAGTCCCTAGTTGGATTCAAGTTCATACAGTTATATTTTCTATTATAATATAATTTTTGGTATTCCATCAATTCAGGTAATATAATGGAGACGACACTTACAAAGCTAAAATCTAAATTCCATGCCATCTATTAAGCCTTCGATGTAAAGGGCCTTATAAACTATTTCAGTAATATCATTATTTAACTTATCATAATTGCTTAGCAGCTGTAATTTATCATTTTGCATATTGTCGGCTAATAGTTTTCTTGTCTCAATAAGCTTGTTTTGTATATCTATGTAAATATCTTTAAGGCACTCTTTGTTGCATATACTTGATACCCTGCTATAAACCATCTCATCAATAGCTGTTCTACTTTCCTGATTGCCCATTAACTACAACCTCCTCGATAAGTACAAAAATTATTCCAAAAATCGAACATATGTTCTTTATTTAAGTATAATACTCTCGATAGAGTTTTACAATCCTTTTATTTTTTATTTTCCATTTTTTTATAAATACTTTTTTTAAGTACTTCCTTACAATACCTACAAACAGTACTTATAACCACTTTTATCTAAATATACTCAGCTAATCGTCCTGAACCACTTTGTCGCTTGCATAATCCACAGCCCCTTTAAAAAGTGCCAATGCTTGTTTAATAAAACCCGGGATGGGCGCCCCCATCTTACCGGCATTTTCAATTATACTTCCAAGCTCTGTCAATACATACCAGGTTATGGCCAGAGGACAAAGCATAACAGTGTAATTGAAGGGAAAATGAATGTTCGGTATATTGTTAATAATCATTCCGATAATAAAATCAAATATTGCAGTAACCAGAACCGCAACGATACACCCCAGCTTATGCCACAAGCCTTCCCTTGCTATTCTTGATTCCCAATTGCCACATTTGAATGCTGACATAAACCCGGTAAGTAAATCAACGGTCATACTGATTATATATACTATAACCAGCCAGCCAAACCACCCAAACCCAGCAGTAATCGCCGTAAATACGGCTGTAAAGGCTGCTTTTAAAGCATTAATGTTATTCTCCATAAATTCTATCCTCCGTAACTGTTTGCTATTTTAGTAATCAAGGCTTCAAAGCAGGGATCTATCCCTCTTTTTTTAAGCCAGAATTCATATGATGTATTGGCTTTTATAGAAACTATTTTAAGTGCCTTTTCAAAAGCAGCGAGTTTTTCCATTTGAGTTTTTATCAGCGGTATGAAAATATTTTCTGCTGCTGCTTTACTATTTCCACCAAAGTATTTCACTCCCGGACACGACTTATTTTTTATCCAGCAGTGATAGGGCAAGGTTGATACTGAGGGGTGGATGTCAAACTTCCTGCATAATAAGGCGTTTAACAGAATAATACTTTGCTTTTGTTCCTCAGTCATTGTATCAGTATCAAAATTTCCTACATTTTCAATTGTAATGGAATGAAGGTTCTGACTTCCTCTGAAACCTCCGCCATCCTTTGTCAGCGTTCGCCCTGTACAAATACTACCATCAGGGAAAGTACTGAAATGCTGTGCAATCTCACTCATTTTAAGAGTTTTAACATGATAGTTTTCCATTGCCTGCATCAATTGAATATGGTTATCTTTCACGTCTTTATATGCCGGTGATGCAGTATGGTGCTGTTGGATATATTTGAAACTTTTTATATCTCTGAGCTCCGAAATATAGGTTTTGAGTTCTTCCCGGCTCATTAAGATAAATTTTCCTTGTTTTTTCATTGTTTCCTCCTTGGTTGAAATCAATAATGCTTCATTCAGGTCAGATGCCCGATTATCACCATACCTGATAATTTCCATACACATAAAAAGGACTACCTGCGAAAGGGTAGTCCTTTTTATGTGGTGTAAATTGAATTGAACATGTTGTACGCAGTTTTATCCTTATCCGAGTATTTCTGTCTTTTGTTCTGCGGTAATCCATTCTTTTGACACTGCTATGTCTAACTGCTCAGCTGTTAGTTTTCCGGCATGATATAAATAATTCAGTCTCTCAAACATTCTCTACACCTCCAACCCTGTAGTTATTAAGGTATCAATCTGCTGCTGCATATTCAAATTGTCTATAATCAACTGGTCAACCAGCTCTTGAAGCTTTTGTGTTTCTGGCTTTGGTAAATCCTCATATACTGGTTTATGTTCTGTTACACTTACGTCAATACTTTTGAGTAATTTGCCTTGTGGAATTTCAATCAATAAAAATGGTATCCCTACTGGCTCCCTTAAATCACTTCCTTGCATTTGGCTTATTATAAAGCCTGTTTCATCATAAATAACTAGTGTTTTCATGGGACTAACCTCCTTTTATTCATATGCATAATATTGAAAATCCCCGTATTGATATCCTACTAATGCCGTAGATATCGAAAATCCGTCATTAGTTATAGAGCTTATAGATGGGGATATACTGATAGAACCATCTGACCAAAAAATAAGTGAATAAACAGGATTTGAACCAATTGGAGCACGCGCAATATCTGCAATTGCTGAAAAAATGCCATAACCATAAATGTCATCCATGGTACCTTTTCTAAGCCCCTCAAGGTAAACACGACTTGGTTTAAAACCCAAGCCCGATACTGAAATACCACTACCCTGTCCAGTAAAAATCCCCTTTGCCCATCGCTTTCCTTCGAAAGCTCCAGCAAGCCCAAAAATACTTTTACCCTTTACAATGTTCGCAGGAATAAAATTTGGGTCATTAATGAAAATCGGACCATAATCGTTGCTGTCCACCTGGTCAGCGTAATAACCATTTAGAGGGCTTATGTATAGCTTTCCGGCGCCGTCGGCTTTGTAACTTGACACCCCTGTGGGGGCGTTTCCTGCACTATAATTTCTGTTTGTCATTAACCCTGTTATTTTTTTGCCACCTTTTGCGTATGCAATATGCCCGGACAGTAAACCGTACCCGTTTTCTAAAGTAGCGTCATGCGTTAAAAGCGCTAAGTCATTGTCCCACCAGTCGTATACAAGGCCCGTTTTGTATTCTGTGGGGGCTGTTGTGCCTTCGATAACCATTATTGAATCCGCGTACCCCGTGCCCGTTGTAGCGTTATATATCCATAATTCGTATGCTTTAGTGCTTTGCGTTGTAAATACGCCTGGTCCTATTCTAAGGATTGTCCCTGTATCTGCATTTTTGACATACAGCGTTGTGTTCCCCGAAACATTCCCACTTAGATAATATGAAGTATTCGGCTTTAAAGTCATAACTTGCCGCGCATAGCGTGTAGCTAATGTTGTGACGAGTTTAAATTTTCCACTTTCAACGCTTAGCGTTGCACTGTCCGAAGTAGTCCAATGTTCCGTACCTTTTTCACATTTACCGTTTAACACATAGTTCGGCGTGAACTGTATCATAGCGTCGATTTCTTCTGCCGAAGGTTCGTTACCCTTGCCAAAATGCTCCGTTAAATCGAACATCATAACGTCTTTAATGTGCATTATTTTTCCATCAGCTGTAGCCGCGTCACTGTACTGTGCACGGATATATATTTTCCAGTTTCCGTCAAACGTTAACGTAACAATTCCTTTAATATGGTACCAGGTATTCTCGGATGGGTTCATAACCACGGGTAGAGTAGTAGCAGCGCTTGCATTAGCTGCGTATAAGGCAATGTGCTGGCATACAGCATTTGTTATCCTTATTTTCGCCGAAAGCCATATTTTTCGTCCAACTCCACCTCTATAGGGGTAAACACTATTAAGTTCATTGTTAAATGCATATACTCCCTGACCTGTACTGTTACCCGTTACACTTAGTAAACCTAATTCACTGTTATAGGTATAGGCTTTTACATTAACGAAGCCCCAGCCTGTCGAGTCTTTGAAATTTCCGTTGTATACTAAATTAGGTAACTTCGGTATCTCACCTCCTTCACCCTGTAATATAAAATTTCCGCTGGTACTGTTGTATTTGAGTGAGTAAGTACCGTTTAATCTGAGTTTTGCAGCTGCAAGTGCATTACCTTTACCGTCAACAATGGCCTTTGCTCCAAGTCCATTTACATTAATCGTACTGGCACCTGTGTTAGCTGCATTAATCTTTACTACTATGCCCATTCCGTCCACATAAGCAGCAGGGGCAGGGCTGAGGGTTAAAGTATATGTGTTAGCACTCCCGGAAGTGACCCCATACCCCGGTTGCCTCACATAATCCGACAAATGCGAACTTAAGCCCGAATTTGTTGTTGTAAACTTTTGATCGGTATACGTATTTGCTAAGGACTTTGCAGCATCAGCCTTGCTTTGAGCGCCGGCTGGAGTCTCATACACTCCATTGTGATTATGGTCAACTGCTGCCTTACTGTCATTTAAAATCTTTAATTCCTGATCTATAATATCCATATTTTCATTTTGGTCTTCGATATTATAGAAATCCGCAGGTGATGGTTTCTTTAATTTAAAATTATTACTTGTTTCCATTATTTCAGCACCTCACTTCTTAAATGTTCATGCATATATGCCGCCAATTGTACATATGTGTAACGCGATAGTATTTCATGTGTGTTATATATAAGGCTCAGATCAATTTGAATATTGGCGGGAACTATCCTTCTTAACAGCTTTTTTACCTCATAAAATTTTTCTTTTGCGATAAGTGCCACTTTTACCACCAGGGTGTATTCATTATTTCTAAGTTCCACCGAATAACCCTCTTCACCGCACAAAACAGCCAGTTTCTGTTCAAGTGTCCATTTTGTATAGGGCAGCTTATCATTTAATCTTGCCATTACTCTGAACTTTCTGATGTCAAGATTATCCGTACCTTTAGGAAAAATCCCGAGAATTTTTTCCCATCTCTTTATGCCGTTTTCAGTTGAATCTACAACAAACTGGTCTCTCAGTAAATCTTCTAGGATGCCCCAAATTGAAAGGAGTTCAGGATTTTCAGTGGCTGCAAGCTCTCTGAATTCTCTGAACTCCGTTAGAAATTCCGGAAGATAGTTCAATATATTTATTTCTCTATCCAACTACATCACCCCTTACAGGTATACAATCCTTATCCAATAGAAAATTCTGTTCCAGCCCGTTTAATTTTGTGTCAGAGATATCAATAATTCCTGCAACATTAAGGAGTTTGTTTTCAATCTGGCTTATCCGGACTATCAAATTATCATTATATGCCCAGCTTTTACTAAGCTCTTTAAAATAATCATCAATTGTTTTCTCCACATAGTCCTTAATGTCATTCCAGTTCCAATCCGGTTTGTATGTGATATCTGTTTCAATATTAACTGTTTGTACTCCGACACCTTCTACAGTGACGATATGTCCGATGGGAGCTATCCCCACACCGTTTCCCTGAGTTTCCACAGGATCGATTTGAGTTTGGACATTTAAAATCAGTTCTTCCGAAGGTTTATCAAACTGAGAATTGATAATAACCAGTTTTACTGTTCCCCCTCCGTTCCATACAGGATATACCTTGACTCCGCCTACTCCCTGTATTTCATTGACTTTTTCCTTATAGTCGGTTATGTTTCCGCCAAAAGCCTGGGAATCGAGAGTGGCAAAATATCTTTCCCTGAGCTGCTCGGTGTCCTCTTCGTCCTCTCCTGGAATCAGTATCTCCGTTACTTCGGCATAACTTAAGCCATCTATATAATTAATGGGAATAAGTGTTCCGAAATTTCTGTTTCCCTCTATCCCCGCAGTCTCACACTCAAGTTTAAACTGCAAATCAATTATCTTCTCTACCACTTTATAGTTTAAACTACCCAGAGAAAATCTGGCACCCATTGGGACATCAACGTTAAACACACCTCTGACAATTGCTTTTGAGGCTGGGGCAGGTACAATTCCCCTCTCAGCAGCACGCTTTATCAGATACTCCCGCGAAGCTGTGTCAGCGAAGGCTTCGTTCAGTATAGCATCAGCTTCAATATACATCTGCGCCAGTTCTGCAGCAGCTGGTGCCAATGCATCAAATATAATTGAGCCCTCTCGCTTGTCTATCGTATTGGGAATACGATTCAGCATCCGCTGCAATATAGTTTCATAAGTTGCGTTTTCATACATTAATTCCTCACCTCCTTCTCAATTTCAATATCACCCTCAGTTGTTGTTACTGTAAATTTTACTGTAACCTTTTCTCTATCCTGAGAAAAAGAAAAATCACCCACATCGGTGATTCTATCGTCTCTAAGAAGAGCTTCGGTTATTTTTCTCTTAATGTCGGAGTAAGCATAGGGTATAGGTTGTCCAATTAACTCTACCAGCTCTGCACCATAGTTCCAACTGTATATCAGATAATCATACCTTTCAGTATTTAGGATTTTATAAATAGCTTGTTTTACTGCTTCGATACCACTCAACAACCCGGATATTCTTTTCTCTTCCATATGCATTCTATAGGTTCTTGATGGTTGCTGCACCGTTTCATAACCGGATTGCAAATACTCACCAACTAAAGGAATCATTTATTCACCACCTTATCCAGCACCACAAATTTTTGACCGCCCTGCATCTGGAGCATTATTACTTCATTACCCACTACTAAGCCATTGTGTACCCTGAATTTCTTTTTTCCCTTATAGTGGTGAGTGTGAAGGTTACTTTCTTCTGTGATATGCTCAACCGTCATCTCAAGATCAAAGTCTTTAACATTATTTGTAAGAATTAACTGATCTTCATTCAAAGTCAATTTTTGTTCCACAAATATTTTTAAAGGGGAACTACTCACTACTCTACCGAACAATACTGACATGGGTTTAGAATCATTTACTGCTCCCATGGCAGCAGATTTAATAAGTTCAACCATATTAGGCAATGAACTCACCTCCCCTTAGGGTTAAGTCCATAGTGTGCCGATTGCTGTTAAATGTATGCCTTACCGACTCAACCAGCATAGGACTTTTCAGGTTTATATCCCCAAGCTCAAGATCAACAGTAATAATACTACCTCCCCTAACGCGTATGTCTCCTGCAACTCCAGAAATACACAAATTGCGGGTTTTGTGATTATACAGGGAAAGTAAAGCATCGGCCTTTGCCTTCCCATTTGATTTTTCATCTATGGATTCATAATATTGAAGTACGCCCCAGGCTTCCATTTTATTGGTGTCCTCAACCAGGTAAATATCACGGGTATTCGTTTTTTCATTATTATTGGACAATTTAATTCTGTTATAGGTTTCACCGTCAATTGAGGAAGTGTAGTCAAAGTCCTCAGCTACATATTTATCAATAAGCAGTGGAAGTTTTAATGATTCTATATCTCTCAGTGTTAATTTACCGAAATCATCATAGAGTACATACAATTTCTTGGTGTTCTGAAGAGTGAGGTCCAGAGCCGTTTGAATCATATCAAACAAGGTTTTGTTATCTTCAAGACGCCTTTTTATTACATAGACAGTATTTTCAATAGCGCCAGTTTTTAGAAGAAAATCTTCTGCAATCTTTTTGACAAGTCCGCCTGCAGTCAAATTTGCGTAATTATAGGTATCCTTATTTTTAAGATACCTCAACTGGTCGTAGGCTGTAACCTTGATAGTTCCGTCCTTGTTTCTCTTTTTTGTAAAAACGTACCCATAAAAAACATTCTTCTCATCCACCTGCATGTGCACAATGTTACCCTCCTGAAAGCTGATTACATTGTCTTTTACAACCGAAAACTCCAGCTTTCCTGGAACACCCTTCCTTGCTGTTTCCCAGGTGACTCCCTCCCCAACAATCGGAGCGTATAGTTTTGATTTATTCTGAATAGTCAGATTAAGCAAACTTTATCACCTGCCCTACCTTGATTTCATTCGGGTTTTTAATACCATTTAAATCAGCTACTTGAGGGTATTTCGAGCCATCCCCCAGGAACCTTTTGCATATTCCCCATAAAGTATCTCCTTGTTTAACAGTATAGGTCAAGCGATGCTGAATCCCATTTTCTGCACTATTACCGACATACAATCTATACTGTTTTAGTCGGACAGGTATTGTCAAATCAAAGCCGTTGGCTGCATCTTCTATTATGCTGTATTCTTCTAGCGTTACATCCATATCAACCTTTGTCTCGAAGAGTTTTATATTATCCGGCTTGCTTCGCTCTACTATAAATTTGAATGGTTTTGTATCTTTTTTGAGTCTCTCAAATAAACCCATATAATGTTGGGCTTCAAAGAATTGTGCTGAATCTTCTGCTTTTGGTTTAACAACAAGCCCATCCATGGAATCGGAGTATACCGCAAATGGATATTTTACCTGGGGTATCAATAGCTCGAAACTGATTTCAGTGAGCCCGGGAGGTCTAATAATATTAATCTCATCTCCATTAATAAGGTTAAGCGTACTGTTTTGATTTTTTACCTTCATTTCAATTTTTGACGGAGTCACCGGCATCAGAACATTATCAAGATAAATGGAGTAAGCCATTATTTATACACCCCCTCTGCTGCAACTGTCATTGTTTCATAGACCTTCTGTTCCATATAGGAAACAACACCATCCAAATCAAGTTCAGAGTTTACATTATTGGTTATCCCGCCCATATTTACACTAATTTCAGAGGTCGTAAACTTGTTTATTGCATCACGTTCAGCAACGTCCCGCATGTAAACCAGGTTTTCTTCAGCTATATCCATGGAATTTTTCATAGCTCCCGTATTTGCTGCGGTGGCGGCGAGATTTGTAGAGTTAGTATTCTCAGTGATTCCATTTCCGGAGAATGCAGTTGCTGAATACTTCTTAGTAGCATCTTTCTCCTTAGCTTTTTGTTTAGCTTCGTCCCCGAGACTTGAAATCTCTTTATCTCTTTCTTTTTTATCAGAAGCTGCTTTTAACATTTTTTCCAATATGTCTTTTTGATGCTGCCGTTCAACTTCAGCTACCTTACTTCTTTGATCGTCGAGTTCTGCCTCTCTCGCTTTTTTTTCAGCATCATTCTTTAGCTGTGCTTCTGTTCCGAAGGTCACATGTGCAATAGTTTCAATCGAGCCACCTGTTATATTGTTTAAGAGATTAGTAAAATCGTTAATTATATCTATTGCACCGTTTACCATCCCTTGAAGAATATTAAGTACACCAACCTTCATATCTCCAATAAAGTTCTGAATCCCTACACTTGCCGATTTAATCCCCAGCATCATATTATTCCATAGATCTATTACCCCGTATACTCCGATGAAAAATGCTATCTTTACTATGTCCCATACAGTCAAAATGGCATTAACAACAATCAGCCATGCAACTTTTATTCCCCCCACAGACTGAATCCAGTATGCAATCAAGCCAATTACAGCACCAATAGCCAAAGCAATCCATGTCAGCGGGCAGGCTAACAAGGCTAAATTCATTGCAAGCTGAGCAATTGTCACAGCAGCTACGGCACCGGCTATACCCCAGAAAATCGGTTCAACAACCGACCAGTTATCATATATCCACATTGCGGCATTAGCCACCGCCTCTAGTAGAGGCCCCAATGCGTTTGTTAAGGTGTCATTAATTAATGTACCTATCTGTGCAAACGTCACTGGCATTTGCTGAAATTTTGCATTTATATCCTCTGAAGAATTAAACATTGCGTTCTTAAGTACGTCATCCGAGATTCCGGGCCCGACTGCTAGTTTCTCCTGTGATTGCCCTGTATACGTGGTTAACGCCTGTGCTAGGATGGGGGATTTTTCCATGATAGCCTTAAGCTCATCTCCTTTGATTTTCCCATTCACCATTGCATCGGTGACTTTCTCAATACTTTTTGCAGCCTCATCTGCACCTAATCCACTAAAGGCTTTATTCATAAGTTCAGTGAAATAAATAATTTCATCATTGCTTCTAAAATCATCCTTTGAATATTTTGCCAATTTGGTAACAGTTGAAAGTGTTCCATCATATCCTGTTCGTGACCTTTGTGCCGTTGAATACACTTTCTGACGTAGTTGCTCTGAAGTCTCCCCGTTTTGTGCAATTGAATCCAACTGATAATTTTGGAGAGCATATTTATCAGCCATATCCATACCTGATTTGACTAAGGGCCCGAGGTTGCCTGCCACTCCCTTAACCTTCTCTACATAGCCATTCAGTCTATCTCCATAGCCTTTCAGTTTTTCTCCAAAACTAACCTTATTTTTGATATTAGTAGTTGATCCTTCAGCATTTTTAACAGCCTTTTCCGAAACCGAATGCAATTCTTCAAAACTATCCACCGCAGCATTTGCAGATTTCACTACATCCTCTAATTCCATACTAAGAAACCTAATACCATCGGCCTTTGTACCTCTGTCTAGCTCAATATACATTGCTCTTATACTTTTAACAGCCATACCAATCTCTTCGTCCAATATGCTAATAATATTGGTTTGATTTTTGAACGAATTAATTATATTTGCTGACCCACTGGTTAAACTTAAGGCATTTTGGACTGTTGCCATATCTTTCTCTCACCTGCCTTCTATAATAATGGGGCTGTTCTATGAATGTAACAGCCCCATTTACAAGTTTTTATCTTCTTCTTGCCTTACTTTTGCTCATTTCCTTCCTGTCCTTTTCCAATTTAATCTGAATAGCTGCAATAATAAAAGCCCTCTCTTCTCTAGGAAGGTCCAAATATTGTCCTGGCGTTATATGAAGTTTATGAAGACAATAGTATGCGATGTTTGAGTCACTATCGCCTTCATTTATTAGTTTTTTGCTTCGTCCACCAGTTCTTCCATAGTAACGTCAAAACCGTTTACTTCCTGAATTTTAGCAAGATAGTCCGCATATTCACCGGGTTTAAGCATGGTTTTCAGTAAGGAATCAGCCCCCATACAGCCGTAGCTGTTCTGAAGCTCAGCATTGTTTAAGTTGGGGAAAATTGTACATCTGGCGGCAAGTTTACCAAGATATGCATTGTAATCGGTCTCAGGGGTATATTGCCCTTTTTTTCCCGGAACTTGTACCTTTCGTGTACAAGCCTTTCTGATAGCCTCATCCTCTTCCGAGGTAATACCACAGATTTCCCATTCAACAGGCTTTCCGGAATCATCTATAAATCTTTTTGATGCTACGAATTTAACATTTTCATTTTCCAGAGCATTCTGTTTTAAAAAAACACTTAGATTATTCATTATTTACGCTCTCCTATACTATAATTATATTTTCATGCCCGGTAGCACATTAAAGGACTCAGTTATTTCGAAGTCTTCGAAGGTGAAATCCATATCCTCATCCAAATATTCTGCATCAGCGTCAAATTTGGTGAGAATCCCTCCGTCCATATTGCAGTCCTTTAAAATAACAGTCTGTCTTCCCGCACCGGAACCAGCATCTTCATTTGTTACCTGGATATCAAAATATATATCCTGTCCGGTTTTTTTGTAGTTGGTCAATAATTCTCTGAAAATCGAAGTATTGTAATGGAAGGTAGCAGAACCGGTTCCCTTCCAGCCTGTAGCCTTATTACCCTTCCCGGTTTTCCCCAGGATTGGCACTTCGCTCTTTATTTTTTCAATACTTGCTTCAAGATTTATAGCCTGCATGAAATTGTATCTATCATCACCTATAGATATATAACATTCTGCCAATGACGCACTTATAGCGTCTTTTGCATTCATAGTCTGCATAATTTTCATCTCCTTTTAAATTATTGTACAATTGTGGTCATATAAAGCTGTTCCATTGCATTTGTTACTGTAACGGCATCCTGTACTACAACAGTCTTCTTATCATCACCTTTTGAAACTACAACATCTTCAGGCTTAAAGTTTTCTATAGCTCTGATCTTTTCAAGTTCCTGGTGATGCTTTACTATATCATTCCATAGTGATATCCTGCCTGCCGCATCATTTGGTACGTTTCCGCAATATTTCGTATTGAATAGCACTGCTAAATCATTTGCAATTTGATCAAGCACTCTTATTGTCTGATTTCTGCTGAAATCACTGTTTTTATCTTCAGTAAATGAGGTATAACTGTTTATATCCTCTAAAACGCGTATAGTATCACCGACTCTGTGGAGTATAAATTTTCCTCCATTAACAGCTGCCTCAAGTTCACTTTGCTTTAAATCAACGTTAATATCAAATTCTCCGTCATATAACCTGTTGGTATTGGATTTATTGACATTACAGCCAGCCAGGATACCTGTCACCCAGTACACCAGAGATGCCGGAGTTAAATCATCAGTAACATCATTATGAAGATTTACAACTCCTTCAAAATTCCCTATAGTCCTGTAAAGTACAGTCTGGAACTTTACACCTACTTCATTTCTCATTCTCTTTGTAAATTCAACAAACAGGCTATTAATCTCAGCTGAAGTTGACAAACAGCCCAGTACATTAAAGGAATAGGCTTCAATTTTATCCAGGAAGGTCTGATATTCAGCTCCTGTAACTGCATCTCCATTGGTTCCGCCTGTCAATGGTGTCCCACTGGTTAATGTAATTTCCGCTGTCGGGATAAATTCTACAAAGGCATTTGGTTTCAATGCTGTCATAGCTGAGACAGTTTGCATATCAACTTTGGTTGTTCCAATTAGCGTCAGTACATCATACAAGCTTGGGTTGTCAACATTCTTTGAAATAACAATTTTGATGTCATTCCCTCTGATACCTGAGTATCTGGCGGTAGCGTAAGCACAAGCAGCCTTTACACCCGAATTCAATTTGTAAAAGTACCCCGTTCTGATATTTTTGAATAAATCTCTCAAACCTTTTAATTTTTCATGGGTGTAATCATAACCGAAGATCTTTAAGGAATCCTTCTGGAAATCAGCTGCTTCAACCTTAATAACATTGCCCTCAACTCCCCAGTCAAGCATCAACGGCATTGCTGCATAACCTCTTTCACTCAATGCTGCTGTAGCCTTGGCAGCACTTACAAAATTAATATAACTTCCCGGTAAAACCTTGTTCTGTGTTAAAAATGTTCCTCCTCCAAGCGCCATACTATTTCACCTTTCCTTTCATAAATTTATTAATCAAACTGTCCACTTCTTCAAAGCTGTAAATTTTATCATCAGCAAGCAATACATTGATCAAATCCTTCTGATCTACATATCTTTTACTTACTAAAAGCTGTTTCTTTGAAAAAGCGATTGTTTTAGCTGTTTCTGCCTTTCTACTTCCATTACTAAAAGCCATTTTAACCTCCTCTGCGTTTACACAGTGCTATATCTGGTACACGCTACTTTTCATTTTTGTAATTCCATTGCTGATTTCAAACTTTCCATGGTGTCAACAACCTCTATTTCCTTATAGACATAGAGATTATAGTTAACGTAAAATCGTAAGATTCCGTCTGCGACATCACAATTCATTTTAGTTCCTCTATAAAAATTACCTTCTGCAGTTACGTATTCCAGAAGCTGGTTTAGTCGATCTATCATATCGTGGATTTCAGAATTTTTATTATCTGTTCCCGGATGATATTCAACGGTAAATTGCTGCTCTCTGAAATATCTTCTTCCAATCATCTTTTTTTGGTTGGAGCTATGCAGAAAAATAAAAAAACAAGGAATGTTAGCTCCTTGCCCCTGGCGTTCTTTATAGACTGTAAAACCCTCACCGAGTTCTGTACTCAGCTTTAATGCTATGGCATCAATTATTGTATTGACCATAAATAAACCTCCCAACTGCTATATAGCTTTCTACTTTGCTTCTTCCCCCCCTTTCAGAGCCTCTCTTAAAAACATCACCTCCCTTGATATGAATATACATGCACAATCTTTTACAATACTATCTTACAACTAATCAACTGGTATTGTTTGGTACACTTCTGAACACCTTTGAAAGCAAAAAGTTTGAGACAGATAATTTTCTGCTCAAACTTAAAAGATGAAGCACTTATAATAACATAATCTTTTACAATACTATCTTACAGTATAAATACTGGTATTGTTTGGTATGGTTTTTAAAAACTTATCATGTTTTTTTCTAACTGTTTCCCAAGAGTAACTCATGCATTCTCCCGTCTGCTCCCAGGTAAGTCCATCTATGTACCTATAAGTCATTATCTGTCTAACATTACTGTCCTGTATGCTTTCGATATACTTAAACGCGCAGTTTACCTTTTCCATAAGAGTTTGTGTCTTTGCCCTGATTTTTTGAGCAATCTGATTTCGCTGTTCCAAACACTCCTCAGACATTTCTTCCCTCCCTATTATTGTAAATGTGCGGGGTAGATATGGAAATTGGGCCATGCTGCCCTTAACTTTATCTGCTACAATTGCCTCATTATCACCATAACTTAATTCCTGAAGTTTATTTCTTAATAAATTAATTTCTTTCTTTATTTGGTTTATTTCTGTTAATTCTTGCTTTATCATTAATCTCTCTCCTTTACAGCCATTCAATAAGTATTTTCTCCGTTTAGGAACATCCTGAACACAACTACACCTTTTTAAAAACTAAGTTGTATGCTCGCCTGTTTGTTAAGACTCATATCACACTTTTTTTACTAAGATATTCTCATCTTAATAAAAGCCCATCTATATTTACTTGTCGCATTTCAGGAACAACATAATAATACCATCCCATTTATTGGATGTCAATTAATAAATTCTCCAATCGGATATTTTTTATTTACATTCGGAGACATTATATATATAATAATGGTGTTACGACTTATACAGGAGGTTTTTCAAAATGGCAACAACAAACGAACGAATAAAGGAGTTGAGGAATCAATTAGGTTATTCTGTTGATGAATTTGCAAAAATTCTAGGTGTTCATAGGAGCTCCGTATACAGGTATGAAGGTGATAATGAAAAAGAAGCTAGAGATGTTCCTATTAGTATTGCGATTCTTATTGCAAACAAGTTTAGTGTTAGCCTGGATTGGCTAGCGGGAATATCAGACACAATGTATCTGGAGCAATCTGTAAATAAACTGACGGAGATTTATAAAACATTAACCGAAGGAAACAAGAAAGAATTATTCAATTATGCTAAGTATTTATTGACAAAACAGGGCTAGATATTTATATGTGTTCATTCCAGGAAAATGAGGGGACTGCCTCCAAATAGAAATCTTTTGAGAGGCAGTCCCTTTATTTTCGAAGTCGATATATACAAGTTCCCTCTTATCTTTATACTTTTTTAGTAATTTTTATTCTTGTTTTTTTATCTAAAACCTTATTTTTTCACAATTTTTGTAGACGTTTTCAGTTAAATCAGTATAATTAAATTTGATTGTATTAGATTAACTGGATTATCTACAACTTCAGTAAATTCCAAATACTCTTACATATAATTTTTTACGGAGGCAAAATCATGTTTAGAAGTACTTTTAAGAAAATATTAGCAGTATTGTCAATTTGCATTTTTCTTCTTGTTATTTCATCCGGGTGTTCCGACAAAGGTGCAAAGGAAAGCAGTGAGGGAACAATAGATTTATCGGGTCACCCACAGGTGCAAATTGAGATGGAAAATGGTGATAAAATGGTACTGGAGCTCTACCCCGAATACGCACCTGAAACCGTTAGAAATTTTGCAGAGCTTGTAAATTCAAAATTTTATGATGGACTTACCTTTCACCGTATTGTAAAAGGTTTTATGATACAGGGCGGTGACCCTGAAGGTACCGGTATGGGCGGTTCAGAGAAAAACATCAAAGGTGAATTCAGTGAAAACGGATTTACACAAAATACTCTAAAACACACCAGAGGGGTTCTTTCAATGGCTAGAAGTAATGACCCCAATTCGGCATCTAGTCAGTTTTTTATAATGCATGATGACATGTATGGTTCACAGTTGGATGGAAAATATGCGGCTTTTGGAAAACTTATCAGCGGAGAAGAAACTCTTGATAAAATTGCAAACACCGAGGTTACAGTAAATAAAGCATCGGGAGAACCTTCACAACCGGTAGAAAAGGTTGTTATAAAGTCAATTACACTTATCAAATAAGCGATTTAGCAGAGTAATTTTTAACATCATAAATAGAGATAAATATATAAATTCCTCAATTTAAACAAGAAAACCAAAGGTCTGATTTTTAATAACGAAAATCAGACCTTTGGTTTTCTATATACTTAAATTTTAAATTTTTCTACTGCGATAGCAAGTCTTTCAGAGCTAAGTTCGGTCTCTTTCATTACATCAGCAACTTTAACTGCCTTCTGCATAACATCCGATGCTCTCTCTGCTATACTTTGGGTGCCTTGCGCTTCTTCGCTGTTAGAGATAGTAACTTCATTAATAGCTTTGATCATACTTTCTATCGATGTAGATAGCATCTCGGCTGTTGAATTAAAGTCAGACACCAATTCTTGTATAGCTTCCGCATCCTGATAGTATTGCTCTCCTGTATCTACCAATGTTCTATAGTCACTGATTACTGTTGTATCAATAAAATCTAAAGCTTTCGCCGAGCTCTGTGTCAAGCTTTCTACCGAACTAACCACAAGTTTTGTAATCTTTTGAATCTCATTGGCAGTGTTTTTTGAATCTTCAGCTAATTTACGAATTTCATCTGCCACCACAGCAAATCCCTTACCGGCCTCTCCTGCTCTAGCGGCTTCTATAGCTGCATTCAATGCAAGCAGGTTAGTTTGAGCTGTGATTTGCAGTATGGATTCAGTCAGTACGTTAATTTTCTCAACAGCCCTGGACTGTTCAATTGAATTTTTTATATCGGAATCAATATCTATACGGATTTCGTGTGCAGACTTCTGCGAATTTAAGGCATTTTCTTTTAAGCTCTGTGCACGTCTGTTTATTTCTTCAGTTATCAAAGAGCCATTATTGGCTTTTATTGAAATAGATTCCACTGCCTGTTCTATCTCTATTGACGTTGCATTCATTTGTTCTGCTGAGGCTGCTGTTTCTTCCATTCCCGCAGACATCTCTTCAGTTGTCGCCGATACGTCCTCAATTTGTGATACTAATTCAGATAAATTCAATGATGATACTGCAACATTATGCTTCATACCATTAACCTCATTGATTACCCCCTGAAGAACCGATCGAATGGATTTACTCATAATATCTACAGATTTTAAAAGAAGTCCAATTTCATCCTTTCTCTTAAGGAATTTTGCAGGCACTTCTCTGGTGAAATCCGCATTTGCCATAACATTTAAATGTTCTGCAGCTGTCTTGATAGGTACAGCCACAAGACTTGAAACAATTATTGATATGAAAATAGTAAGTAATGCAATTGCAATTATTGATATGATTATGGTAAGCATATTCTTGTTGAATTCCTCATACACTTCGTCCAGAGGGGCAACAGCCACTACCTTCCAACCTGTTAAAGATACAGTAGAGTAGGCTGAAATAACCTCCCTGCCATCATCATTTGTATATTTAACAGTTCCCTCATTTTTAGCTAGAATTACATTTTTAAATGCCTCTTCATTACTAGTATTTTTAATAAATTCCTTATAGTTTTTTCCTACTTTATCGGGGTTACTGTCAAATATGTAATCGCCTTGAGTGGATAGCATCATAGCATTTCCGGTCTTTGCAACCTTTACCCTCCCAAGTGAAT
>JAEYNI010000091.1 GCA_023412635.1 Bacillota bacterium | reverse complement strand
CCAGCAGCACCGTCTTTCCCTGTAAAATACTAAAGGCAGCACCTTCATTCTCCAAATGCCTTACATAGAAAAAATTATTGATTACCGTTATAGGATTACCTATAACCTGCTCCAACACCCACATCTTCGTTAATCTGTCCAAAGCAAATCCTACGATTATTATTAAAGCCCAAATCATATATTCTCCCGTCCCGCTGCATTTCAGCGACATAAATAATTATAAACCCCTGCTGTCGAAAACTCTATGGCAAATAC
This sequence comes from Bacillota bacterium, assembly GCA_023412635.1. Taxonomy (GTDB): domain Bacteria; phylum Bacillota; class Clostridia; order Acetivibrionales; family DSM-1351; genus Ruminiclostridium. The sequence goes on along the minus strand of JAEYNI010000091.1, from coordinate 3,695 downwards.
CATTTTGTTATATCATTAAACTTGTTCCAAACATGAGGGTTAACCGCACCTCTTATATTTTTGCTGTACATCATACTTTCATTTAAAAAGTATAAACCTATATACGGCCTGTCCTCCACCACAATATTAAGTAAGCTTCTATAAAGGTTCTTTTGGTTTTCAGTATTACTTTCCATTAATATCTGTTGAAGATACTGGTCAGCGGTAGGGTTGCTGTATCCGGCAACATTAAGCCCCGATTGTATTTCTGCTGATGAATACGCAAAGGTCAAATCAGGAACTGATGATATCCTGTAACCGGACAAGGCTAAATCATAGGCACCGGTTTTCAATGTATTGATATAACTTTCCCATGGCAGCTTTACTAAGTCAACAGCTATACCATTTTTTTCAAGCTGAGATGAAATTTCTGTAGCAGTATTGAATCTAAGTGAATTACCTTCGTTTACAATCAGCTTCAAAGTAAGCCCCTTCTTACTTCCCTTTTTAACATACTTTTTCTTAGAATCCAACACATAACCGCTTTGGGTAAGGAGTTCCTTTGCCTTACTTAGACCGTCATTCTGCTCAAAATTAACAAGCTGGTATATCCATGAATTCGGATTAACAGGGATTTCAGCAAGTGTTGCAATTCCTGAGGCCGCCGTATCCACAAGCTGTTTTTTATCAATCAGGTAATTTAATGCATTCCTTAAGCGTTTATCGGTTAAAACACCTTTTTTTGTGTTTAGGGTTAAAAACTCAAAGCTTTTACCGGGAAATCTTTTGAGAGTTATGTCTGTTCTACCTATATATTTTCTATATTCACTGTACTGAGCAGAAAGGACATCTATGTCTCTGGCCTGAAATGCCGCATTTGCACTGCTGGTATTATTGAAAATCTTTATTTCAATTGTTGATAGATATGGCAGCTTTAAATCAACCTTTTTATTTTCTGCATGAACCTCTCCGGTTTTGCTTTCAGAAGGATTACTTACCTCTACCTTATTCCCCTCTGCATTCCACCATTCCTCATTCAGTCTTAGATTAACTCCGTTTTCCTCATTATAGGAATTCAGGGCGTAAGGTCCCGTCCCTACAGGTGAAAGATTAGCCTTGGATTTTTTATCAGCAAGCTTTTCATTTAAAAAATGATGTGCAGGCAAAATGGGAAAAGTCAGCTCGTACTTAATAAGAGAATAGGGCTGCTTGAGTTTTATTATTACATTGTTTCCGCTTGAGGCAGCTGATTCAATATACTGTACGTTTTTCTTATACACGCTTGTAATATTTTTATCCAATAGGGTATTGATTGTAAACACAACATCCTCAGATTTAAAGGGCATCTTATCATGCCATTTAACGTTATCTTTAAGATAAATTGTAAGAGTCAGGCCGTCGGCCGATAACGTGGAACTTTTCGCAAGTACCGGAACCAGCTGTTGCTCAGTATTTATAGTATATAATCCTTCAAAAACAAAGCCTAGAAAGTCCTGAACATATACGTTACTTGTAAGAATAGGGTTAAGCGTATCAATGGGAGTTGAGAATAGCCGTATTGCTCCCCCTTTGACCGGCCCTCTGTCTACAATATCATATTTATCCTCATATAGCTCTTCCTCGACAGCTGTGTTTCTGTCCAAATTAATGGTACAGGCACTGAGTAGCACACTCATTACAAAAAATAATAATACTACTTTTAATTTCTGTTTCATTCTGTTCTTTTTTCTCCTTCGTGCACAATAAATTATTACCTTAAGTTAACTGTTTATTTACTTAAGCATCATTATTGCGGTAAGACTTCCTGTACATTTTTGATCTCCCCTGTAAGAAAAGAACATATCGTTATTGCATTTTGTACAAACGCCACTTACCAGTATGTTATTATCAGGAACCCCGGCATCTGTAAGGACTCTACTGATTATCTGCTGAAGGTTAATATAATACTTTCCATTCCTACTGTCTACATATGTATCACACCAGGGATATTGGGTCTTAAAAAGCCCATACACATCTTCTCCTACCTCGAAGCAGTTTTGGCAGATAGATGGGCCTATGGCAATCTGAATATCCTTTAAATCGCTTCTATAGATTTGTTTCATTAGTTCAAGAGCTTCACCTGATATATTCTCAAGAGTGCTTTTCCACCCTGAATGTACCGCTGTAATTGCTTTCTTTACAGGGTCAAGCATCAATACAGGTACACAGTCTGCATAAAAAGTGACAAGAGGGATGCCCGGAACGTTTGTAGTAAGACCATCATAACCGATTATGTCGCTATCTCTGGCAAGACCCTTTCCTGCGTCCTCAGCACTGACAAATCTTATCTTATTGTCGTGTACCTGATTGGACAAAACCATTTTGTTAAAATCAACCCCAATTGCTTCAGCAATGATATGGTAGTTGGATATTACATTTTCCCTGCTGTCCTTCCTGTTGAAGCTCATATTCAGAGAAGTACATTCACCCTTGCTCACTCCGCCATGCCTTGTGGTAAAGCAGTGAGTCAATATTTTTTCATACTTTTTTAAGTTTGTAAATTCTATATACTGTAAATCATCCTTTTTATGCACATAAAATCTGTCATTGCTCTCGATCATTCTTTGCCTCCTATTAGTACAACTGAAATGCACTTAATTATATCCTGATTGAGTTATACTCTTAGCTTGAGTAATTTCACGACAACTGATGTTCATCAAAAAGACGGTTTATCCTCTCAATTTTCACTGCCTTTCCGGTTTTGTCATCAACCTCAAGATAAATGGCGCAAAATTGTACTCTTCCCTTTGCAACCTCAAATTTTTGAGGCATTCTCGTCATAAATCTCTCTATAATAAGCTCCTTGTCCACACCGATTACTCCATCATAAGGTCCGGTCATGCCCACATCAGAAATTATTGCTGTCCCGAAAGGTAAAATCCTTTCATCTGCAGTTTGTACGTGGGTATGTGTACCTGCCAGACAGCAGATTTTACCGTCAAGATACCAGGCCAAAGCACACTTTTCCGAGGTCGCTTCGGCATGCATATCAACAAAAACCACCTTAGTTTTTGCTTTGATTATTTCAAGCTCTCTGTCGGCAGTAGTAAAGGGACAGTCAATATCGTCCATGTATACCCTCCCCATAAGGTTTAATACAGCCATTTCCTTACCATTGGATTTAAGTATGGTATAGCCCCTTCCAGGTACATTATGCGGAAAATTAGCAGGCCTGACTATCTTATCATCCGAATCTATAAAATTTAGTATTTCCTTTTTCGACCAGGTATGATTACCCATCGTAATGCAATCAACTCCTGCTTTGTACAATTCCTGCGCAATTATATATGTTATTCCGCTGCCCGCGGCACAGTTTTCTCCGTTTGCAATACAAAAATCTATTTCAAGTTCTTTTCTTAACTTAGGTACACAGTCCTTTACAGCTTTCCTTCCGGGGTTGCCGTATACATCCCCAATAAAAAGTATTTTCAAGACATTTCCTCCAAAACTATTATAAATATATTATTATATCTTTAACAATTATAATACAAAAACACCAATTAAGCTAAATATAATTTTTCGGCAAACAAAAAAGCGTGGTTTCCCACGCTTTTTTGTTTATGACCAGCTCTATGGCTGGATTAGTAATTACTTAGCATATTCAATAGCTCTTGTCTCCCTGAGCAGAGTGACTTTAATCTGTCCAGGATATTCAAGTTCATCTTCGATTTTCTTAA
>JAEYNI010000044.1 GCA_023412635.1 Bacillota bacterium | reverse complement strand
CAACCATAACAGGGGATGCAAGCCACGATAACCTGATAAAGGCACCTTCAGCCCGGCTTAATATAGTTCAGTGTGCCGGCTCCATGACCTATCTGGCAAAAAAAATGGAACAGGAAATGGGAATTCCCTTTGTAAAAATCAGCTTCTTTGGAGTTGAAGATACAACTCAGTCTCTAATACGCATAGCTGAGGCTGTTGGAAACGAAGAGAACATCGGAAGAGCAAAAAGCTTCACACAGGTTCAAACTGAAAAATTAAAAAGTTTTTCTGAGAAATATAAGGGAAATCTGGAAGGTAAAAAAGCAGCTATATATGTCGGCGGAGGCTTTAAGGCTATATCGCTTATAAGACAGTTTAATGAAATGGGAATTGAAACTGTAATTGTAGGAACTCAAACCGGCAAAGCCGAGGATTATGAAATGATTGCAAGCCTTGTAGGAGAGAATACCGTAATTTTAGATGATACCAATCCCGCTGAATTGGAAGCTTTTATAAAGGAAAAGGGAGCCCACATACTGGTGGGTGGGGTAAAGGAAAGACCCCTGGCTTATAAGCTTGGTATAGCCTTTTGTGATCATAACCATGAAAGGAAACACGCCTTGGCTGGTTATGAGGGAGTTATAAACTTTACCAGGGAAATAAATCTTTCCCTGAACAGTCCGGTTTGGGAGTACATTAATAAAGTCAGTGAAGAGTAAAAAAGTTAAAAAACGAAGAGTGACCATTCACTATTCGCTATTAAGGCAGAAGGGGGAGCAGCATATTATGAGCAAAAATTTAGTTAATCTGAACGTAAATCCATGTAAAATGTGTATGCCCATGGGAAGTGTGAGTGCTTTTTACGGCATAAGGAAATGTATGACAATACTGCATGGCTCTCAGGGCTGCAGTACCTATATCCGCCGCCATATGGCAACTCATTACAACGAGCCTGTTGATATTGCTTCCTCATCTCTGACCGAAGAGGGAACTGTTTTCGGCGGCGAGGACAATTTGATAAAAGGGCTGGAAAATCTGATAGAACTGTATAATCCTGAGGTCATCGGAGTGGCAACCACCTGTCTTGCAGAGACAATAGGGGAGGATATACCCGGGATTATAACCAGGTTTTATGACACACACTGCGACACAAATGTGAAAATTATTCCGGTATCCTCGGCAGGCTATTCGGGAACTCAGTATGAAGGCTTTTTTAAGGCTTTGCGGGCTATAGTGGAAAATGTTGAAATGTCCCTAGAGAAGAATAATAAGGTAAACATTATTACAGGTTTGATTTCTCCGGCAGACACCAGATACCTTAAAAGCCTGCTCGAAGATATGAACATTGATTATATACTGCTGCCTGACATTTCGGACAATCTGGATGGAGAGCATGCCCAGCATTACAACAGACTGCCTGAGGGTGGTACTTCAATTGAAGAAATCTCAAAAATGGCCGGTGCAAAACTGTCCATTGAAGTATCAGCTTTCGTAAGGGAGGATAGTTCTCCAGCGCACTACCTCTATGAGGCTTTTGGAGTTCCGTATGTGAAATGTAATCTTCCGGTGGGACTTAGAGATTCTGATAATTTTATTACGGAATTGGAGAAGGCCGGAGGCAAAAAATCGGAAATCCTAAAAAAGGAACGGGGCAGGTATCTGGATGCAATGATTGATTCCCATAAATACAACGGTGAAGGCAGGGCTGTAATATACGGAGAACCAGATTTTGTATTATCTGCGTCACGGCTTTGTGCTGAAAATGGAATCATGCCGGTACTTACAGCTACCGGAGCAAACTGCCGCTCATTAGCTCCCTTAATTCAAAATGAGATTAAAAAGGTAGCAGACTTTTTATTTATTGATAACTACAAAATCCTTGACAATACGGATTTTGACAACATAGAAAAATATGCACTGGAATTTGGGGCCAATATTATGATAGGGAGCTCCGATGGCCGACGAATTGAGGAAAAACATAGTATCCCTCTCGTAAGGTGCGCGTTTCCGGTTCACGATCAGGTGGGTGGACAACGGGTAAGAACATTAGGGTATGAGGGCTCGCTCATTTTACTGGACAGGATAACAAATACTCTTTTAAGCCAAAAGGAGCATAAATTCCGAAAAGAGCTCTTTGAAAAATACTACTATGAAGCTGATAAGGTTTCTTCAAAGGCTGTTGATTTAATGGCTGCTTTTTCAAAGGGGGCTGCTTACAAGGAAGAAATAGCTAAAAAAACGGCAACTCACCCCTGTTTTAACGGGTGCGGCAGCCAATATGCCAGAATGCACCTGCCTATTGCACCCAAGTGTAATATTCAATGCAACTATTGTGTAAGAAAATATGATTGTCCAAATGAAAGCAGACCCGGTGTTACAACAGAAGTACTGTCACCTGAAGAGGCCTGCAAAAAGTATCAAATGGTCAAAGAAAAAATGCCAAACCTTAAGGTGGTAGGTATCGCCGGCCCCGGTGATTCTCTTGCGGAATTTGAGAAGACCAAAAAGACACTGTCCCTTATAAGAAATATTGATCCCGATGTAACCTTTTGCCTTTCTACAAATGGTCTCATGCTTCCGCTATATGCTGATGAACTGGTTGAACTGGGCGTCTCCCATGTAACGGTTACCATGAACGCAGTAAATGCGACTATCGGAGCAAAAATATATAAACATATTGACTACATGGGCAACAGGTATTTTGGAGAGGTTGGCGCAGCGATACTAATGGCTAACCAAATGGCAGGACTTAAACGGCTGACCTCCCTTGGAATTGTTTGCAAGGTTAACATTGTAATGCTTAAGGGGATTAATGAATTTCACATACCTATTGTAGCAGCAAAGGCAAAAGAGTTAGGCTGCGAGATCACAAACATTATGCAGATGATACCTGTTGAAGGCAGTGTCTTTGAGAAAATGCCTCTGACAAGCAACAAGGAAATTATGGAGATGAGGAAGAAATGTGAGCTTTCAATAAAGCAGATGTATCACTGCCGTCAGTGCAGGGCAGATGCAATCGGAACTCTCGATAATGATCAGTCAATAAATTTCAGAGGCTGTACCGGCTCCTGCTCGGATGAAAGCAAAAAAGAGCTCTCTGAGAAGCCTGTTTTATTTGCAGTATCGTCAAAAAGCGGAGTTCTTGTTGACCAGCATTTCGGCCATGCAACGGATTTTTATATATATGAATATAAAGGAAGCAATATTAAATTCAAGGAAAGAAGAAGTGTTTCAAAATACTGTGATGGTGTCGAAAGCTGTGATGGTATGGGCGGAGGCACAAAAGAGAGTAAGATTGATAATATACTGGAAGTTGTTAAGGACTGCAAAGCAGTAGTTGCAATGCGTATCGGAGAAGCACCGAAACAGAAGCTCAAGGACAAAGCCATTGAAACCTTTACAACCTATGACCGTATTGAAGATGCTGTAAGGCAGGCGGCCGAAAAGCTGTTTGTCTAAAATATATACATTAATTTACCTTGAAAGGGAGGAATATACTATGATAAGTCCAAAATATCATGTGTTTGTCTGCGCCAGCTGCAGAATCAACGGAACTCAGAAGGGGTACTGCCACTCAAAGGGAGCAGTGGAACTGATTCAAAGGTTTATGGAAGAGATTGATGACAGGGAGCTTTCAAGTGATGTCATGATTACAAATACAGGCTGCTTCGGAATATGTGACAAAGGCCCCGTAGTGGTAATCTATCCTGAAGGGACCTGGTATGGAAATGTAACCGGGGACGATGTGGAGGAAATAGTGGAGAAGCATCTGGAAGGCGGAGAAAAAGTTAAAAGGTTATTGATATAGCTTCGATATAAAGTGAAAAAGATAATAATAAATAGTTAAAAACCATTCGCTATTAATTATTTAACTTAAGGGTGGAGTGTTAATGATAAGAATTACCGATGTAACTCTATGTACAATTAACCATAAGTATGCGCAGAAAGACCTGCTTCTGAGGCTGTACAAACTGCTGCTTCAGACTGGAATCAACTTTATTGAAATAACTATTCCGGTGCTTAATTTGCTTGGTGAAAATATTGAACATGGCAAAACAATACTTAGAGTTGAACACCCCTCTGAAATAAACAGGTATGCCGGATTTATCAGGTATGTCTGCCGACACAGCGGATATGATGTACCTGTAGGAACCATCTCGGAATTTCAGATCAACGATATAAGAGAAATTAATCTGCTAAGAAACATCAGCCAATATCTGAATGTGCGTATTGTAGGTTTGGATGACCTTCTGCAGCATGATTATCTTAATATTTTTGAGAGATTGAAATTCTTATCGGGTACACAAACGGAATTCTGCCCCCAAAACAATTATTATTGTGCAACGGCACTGGCGGTGGAATGGGTTCTAAGCGGTGGAGAAAACATTGCAGTCAGTTTTTGCGGCTGCGGAGGATTTGCGGCTCTTGAAGAGGTGATAATGGCTCTTCGGATTACAAAACGTCATAAGCCGAATTTGGACTTGTCTGTGCTAAGAGAGGTAAAAAAGCTTTATGAAGAGTTGTCAGGTGTTTCTATTCCGGGAAATAAACCAGTTATAGGAAACAGCATATTTGAAGTGGAATCAGGTATACATGTGGACGGCATATTTAAAAACGGGGCGAATTATGAACCCTTTGAGCCCTCTGTGGTAGGTATGGAAAGAAAAATAATAGTCGGCAAACA
>JAEYNI010000352.1 GCA_023412635.1 Bacillota bacterium | reverse complement strand
TATATATTTAGGTACAGCTTATCTCCATTTACAAGTTTTTCTTCCAGATTAAAATCAATAATTCCTCTTCCATCACCACTGTTTTCCATTCCGTGACCGTTACTGATATTGACACCTTCTTCATTTAACAGAGAGAATTGGGACGGTGAAATTGTGTTCTCCTTATCTTTATCCAGAGTTGAAAAGGTTATTAAAAGAGAATCCTCTTCCCACACTGCATTTTCAAGCTTTATCTTATGGTCTTCGTATTCTAATACCTTGTTGAGTTCAATAGCCTTGCCGTTGGCAACAGCAATTTCAATACCCTTACTTCTTCCCCAATCCATATACTCTGTCTCTGACCCAGAAACAGGTACCACCTGTGTTTCAGTTGTCATAGTAACTGAATTTGAGGACTGACTTTCTGATGTTACTGGAACCTCTTTCTCGGTCGCTGTGGCAGTTGTAGATGAGGATGCAAATGCCGATAAAGGTGAAAGTATAACAAATGCCATAACTAACGCTGCTAATCTTGTCTTTTTACCTACTCCTGAAGCTTGGAAAGCTCTCCCCTCAGTGCTGATGTCTTTCCTGAATTCTCTGTCTTCCTTGAAGTGTTTTGAAATTACTTTCATGCTAAACCTCCCAATTCAATTCTGGTATTTCTTTATTTTCATTTACTGGTATATTATAGCACTGCAAATATGCAATGTCTAACCGTCTCATTATCATATTAATATAAAGAAAACACCCCTATACTGCAGGGGTGTAAGTCTGTAAGCTTATAATAACAATATGTTTTCAATTTTTTTACAATCAGATTACTTAATTGACAGTGCTTTTCTTAGTTTAGCTTCACTAACATTATGACTTATCTTTAATCCTTCTTCAATTATATACCTACCGGCTTCTAATTTGTCCAAATCTCTGGAAGCTTCGAGCCATGAAGCCGGGGCCCAATTTTCAACCTTGTCATAGACGTTTGCAGGCCACCCGTAGGGTTCACCAGCCTTATTCAACTTTCTTCTGTTACCTGCAACAGTTATATAATAAAGTTTTTGAAGCTCAACTATTGCATTATCTACTTTACTGCCTCCCTTTTTTCCAACACCCATTTGGTGCCTTATATCACTGGTATTCAACAAGGTTTGGGTCTGAAAAAGCTCCCATAGCAGTTTTACTTCCTGATTAACAAGACCTTCCTGCCACCTGTAGCTCATTGATTCCAGAGGTTGAAAGCAAGCATAAAAATACGGATACATGCGCTTGGAGACAAACCCCTTATGCCCTCCTAATATACAGCCAAAGGCTAAATGCTTTTCTTCGGCCGCCCTATCCTTCCATTGCCAAGGATCTGTATCTGGGTCACCTGTATGCCATGCCTCCTTTTTCGTTTCTTCTACAACTGATGGAAGACCTGGAAAGATATTTGACAAGGCCATAAAGCCAAGCTCATTTACTCTATTAATAAATTCATTATAGTTTTGCAGCATTGCCATAAGCTCACCCTTACTTTATTTTTTTCCTGTCGAATTACACTCTGCACACCATTTTTTACACTGTTCTATTCTAAGTCCATTGTCACCATGTTCAGCATCATAGGCAAATTGATTTAACTGCGTACAAGGAAAGGTGTCACACTCGCCGCAATGCTGGAGATTCTTATTCTCACAGCAAATTTTCACTTCACATTGGCCCCATGCCGGAACAGCAATATTGACACAGCCGGAGCAGTTAAACTGTTCTCTATAATCGCACTCACTACAGACAATCCCACATCTTGACTCAATCATACATACCTCCAAATTAGCCCAAACGGCAAAATAATAAATTGGCTGGATAATAACTAGCTAGAATAGTTAACACTGGAATAGCTAATGCTTGTATAGCTAATGCTTATATAGCTAAAATGAAATAGCTAATACCTGTATTAACTGCATTCTGACTCCCTAACCTATTATCTAAATATTAGCACAACGAACCGGACAACTATATGTCATGTTCATAAACCTTCATTAGTTTTTTTGCTGTTTTAACAATTTCTGCCCTTAAAGCTATAGGCTCTAAGACCTCAACCTTATCTCCGAAGGAAAGCAGCCACCTGTAAATATATTCTCTGTTTGTATAACCTACTGAAACCTTCAGCTTACCTTGATCTGTCACTTCAAAACAATCAGGACCATACTCCTCCACAAGAAGATACTCTGTCTCCTTATCGAACAATGCTGTAAGCATAATGTCATCCTGAAAAAAGTCATCCAGTTTAAGGTCATCCGGGTTTATTTCTTTAATTTCAAATACCTCATCCAGAAGCTTCAATTTCCAAAGCCTGTTCAGCTTGAATAACCTAAAATCTGCTTTTTCAGTACAGTAGCCGTAAACATACCAGGCTGACCATCTATATGTAACTATATACGGCTCGATTAACCGATCAGTAACTCCCTTTTCGGAATAATACTCAAAGCTGACCAGCCGGCTCTCAGAAATTGCCTTTTTGATAAGGGTTATTTTGTCGGAGAGGCTGCTTTTATAGTGGGAGGCAAGATCAATTAGTACTTTTTCACCGGTTCCGGCTGGATTTTGCTTGGGCAAAAGTTTTGTAATCAACCGACCAATATCCTCAGTATTCGCTACACTGCCGATACTTTTTAATCCTGCAATTATATTGTTCAGTTCATCAACCGAAATTACCGTTTTATCAAGTTTATAGCCCTCAGCAATTGAAATACCCCCATCACCGCCCTGATAGGTTATTATAGGAATACCAGCTTTGCAAATATCCTCAACATCTCTCTGAATAGTCCTTCTGGAGACTTCAAATTTTAAGGCCAACTCGGGAGCCGTCACTTTATCCCGTTGGAGGAGAATTGTAATGATACCCAGTAATCTGTCTATTTTCATACTACAATAATATCCTTTTCTCCACCCGTAATCAGCTTTCCTCCATCCGGTGTAACTATATAAGTATCTTCAGCACCTACCATTCCAACGTCTGCAATTCCTTTTTTAGGTTCAACCGCTATAACCATATTTTCCTTAAGAGGTTCATCAAAGCCCATGGCTATAGCAGGTAGTTCATCAATATGAAGACCTATTCCATGACCCAGGAATTTGACCTTTCGATTCTCAAAGCCCATAAAGTTTTCCAGAAAATCCTCATCCAGTTCAGATATTACTGTTTCATATATCCGGGAAGGAATATTTCCAGGTTGTAATAACCCGGCGGTACGCTTCTGTACTTCAATACATTTACGATGTGCCCTGGCAACCTCGGCGGGAGGTGTATCTCCGAACATATAAACCTGAGTTCTGTCACTATGATATCCTTCGATACCAAATCCTATATCAACAAATACCAGGTCTCCCTTTTTGAGATATCTGTCTCTGCTACCGATTATCGGGACTGCAGC
>JAEYNI010000185.1 GCA_023412635.1 Bacillota bacterium | reverse complement strand
CCAATTCTTACTCCTTTCAATAGCATTGTTATACCCCCAACTCTTCAATAATATTAAATACCGTATCCTTTATAAACTCTGCAGCTGTAACAGGGGCAACTTTTCCTGGAAGCGATAGAGCCCAAATCGCTCTAAGTCCAAGTTCCTTTGCTTTATCAAAATCAACACCGCCGGGTTTTGAAGCAAGGTCGATAATCAGGCATTCAGGATTAAGAATTTTCAGCATGTCATGATTTAAAACTATTGATGGTATAGTATTGAATATGACATTCATATCTTTTACAGTCTGCGATAATTCTGTTAAACTGACCGGTTTGTAACCATAGCTTTTAATCCATGCAAAATCTGCATACTTCCGTGCTTCAACAAAAACATTTGCTCCTATCCCCTGTAGCATTTTAGCCAAAGTCTTTCCAATTCTGCCGTATCCAAGTATTAACACATTGCTGTTATGTAAAGTTATGGGCATTTCCTCCATAGCAATTTGTATTGCACCTTCTGCTGTAGGAATTGCATTAAGTACTGCCATTTCCTCTCTATCAAGCATATCAACGTTGTAGACGTTACATACCTGGGCGTGATGCACAATTTTATCACTAATTCTTCCTGCAATAAATAATTGATTTTTATCCATACATCTGAATACATCATGAATCAATATTTTCTCGCTGTGAAAGGGTGCGTTTATACATTCATTATCGTTTGAGCATGGTATTGGACCTATTACTACATCAGAACCCTTAATAGCTTCTTCAATAGTATTGCTTTGATAAAATTTAATGTCAAAGCTCGCTTTGTCAAATCCATATATATTAACCGAATTTCCTGCTTCAGCAATAGATTCAGCCAATTTTACATTTCTGAGATCTCCTCCGATAATACTAAATTTTTTCTTTTCAATCACTAATAGACCCTCCGTTCCCAGGACTGAATATTTGAACTGTTTATGACGACTAGTATATTTTATGTTATGGACAAATACCTAGTGCCTGTACAGAAATTGATAATTTTTAGTAAACAAAAAACACACAGCCTTGTTCTTCACCAAACCTGTGTGTTCTTAATCTAGATCAATACAATTTCTAAATCTGTATATCACCCTTTAAATTCCCTACTGCAGACATACTCAGCTTATCATATTTAAATACCATGTCGATTACTTCACGGATATTTTCCATTGTAACATTATCCATTTTTCGAAGCACTTCTTCAGGGGTATTTATTCTGCCAAGCATCAGTTCAGCCTTTCCGATACTGTTCATTCGACTGTTTGTACTTTCAAGTCCGAGAATGAAATTGCCTTTCATCTGTTCTTTTGACTTTATTAGTTCATCCTTTGAAATGCCTTTTTTAGTCAGAAGATCAATTTCCTTTTTTGCCAGATCAATAACGGTCTGGAGATATTCAGGATTCATACCGGCATAAATTACAAACAGACCTGCGGTTTTATAAGTAGAGGGATATGAATAAATGGAATATACAAGTCCTTTCTCTTCCCTGATTTTTTGGAAAAGGCGTGAACTCATTCCCCCTCCAAATATGTTATTAAGTGCCAATAAGGAATAAATTTTATCGTCTCCGTGCTCTATGCCCTTAAAGCCCATGCACAAATGCACCTGTTCGGTATCCTTTTCCCTTATAATCCTATCAGTTTTATATTCTGCCGGAGAATACTTTTTGTTGTAGACCTTATCATTTTTCCAATGTCCAAAATATTTTTTAACATTTTCTATAAGCTCATCCTCATTAAAGTTTCCTGCGACAGAAATAACCGTATTGTCCGGAGTATATGTTTCCTGCATGTATTGGTTGATCATTTTCCTATCGAATCTATCAATGCACTCTTGCGTTCCCAATATAGGGTAACCCAGGGAGTTTCCGCTCCAAACCATCTCGGAAAAAATATCATGAACCAATTCCTCAGGAGAATCTTCATACATTCCTATCTCTTCAACAACTACTTTTTTCTCAACTTTAATATCGCCACTGGCAAATTTGGAGTTAAACAACATATCTGATAAAACATCCAAAGAAACATTCAAATGTGTGTCAAGTGTTTTCGTATAATAGCAGGTACATTCCTTTCCGGTGAATGCGTTTATTTGTCCGCCGATAGCATCTATACTTTCAGCTATTTGCTTTGCAGAACGGTCGGTTGTACCTTTAAAAAGCATATGCTCAATAAAATGGGAAATCCCATTATTCTTTGTATTTTCATTTCTGGAGCCTGTACCTACCCAAACACCAACTGAAACTGATCTAACATAGGGAATTTTCTCATAGACCAGTCTTAAACCATTATCCAGTAATATTTTTTTATACATCAATTCCTCCAAAGCTGTTTTATATATTTCAAATCAATTGCCATAACAAATCTATAATAGTAAACTGGGCGTAAACAGCTGTGTCTACGCCCTGATAAACAATATTATATTTAATTCGTCAATATTACAATATTATATATGCTTCTGTTAAGTGCTTATTTTTTTATGTTTTTTCTTATACCTGTATCATTATTTAACTTCTTCGGAAGTATTTTCATCGGTCATTGCATCTTTTCTTGAAAGATTTATTCTGCCTTGTTTGTCGATTTCAGTTACCTTTACAAGAATTTCATCTCCGATGCTTACTACATCCTCAACTTTTTCTACTCTCTTTTTGTCAAGTTTTGAAATATGAACAAGTCCCTCTTTTCCTGGTAATATCTCAACAAAAGCTCCGAAGGTGGTTATTCTGGCAACCTTACCCATGAAAATTTCTCCAGGCTCGATATCCTTGGCGATACCGTGAATAATTTTTAAAGCCTTCTGAGCTGCTGCAGCATCAGGAGTCAGTATATACACTCTTCCGTCTTCTTCTATATCAATCTTAACTCCGGTCTCAGCAATGATCTTATTAATCATTTTTCCGCCAGGTCCGA
>JAEYNI010000137.1 GCA_023412635.1 Bacillota bacterium | reverse complement strand
CCTGTCCCATTGCAGATAATATTACTACTTTCGCTGTTCTGTCAAGCTCCATTATTGATTTTAATGCCTGAATTCCGTCCAGTTCCGGCATTGTTATATCCATTGTAACAATATCGGGTTTTAGTTCTGTGTAGAGCTTAATAGCCTCAAAGCCGTTTTCGGCTTCCCCTGCTACCTCATACCCATTATTTTCAAGCATCGTCCTTAATGATAACCTCATAAATGAAGCATCGTCTACAATAAGTACTTTTTTCAAATCTGTCACTCTCCCTAGGTTAAAATAAAATTCAATTGAAATACTATGCATAAAAACTTTACAGAATATACCAGTTTTACCTAAATTGATTACCAGATTAATAATATTTCCAATAATTTCTTTATATAATTATAGAATTTTAATAATTTTATGTCAATTAGGATTCGAATAAATATGAAATACATAAATTGAATTTTTTCAGCCAAAATCAGGAATATTTACTATTGACTTTCCCAAACAAATTCCTGTACAATTTTCAAATAAAAAACGTGATGCCCCGGTAATGGGCATCACGTTTTTTATTGTCTTATTTGGAGTCTATGTTTCCAGATGATTAAACTTTGAATTTCCTGATGCTGTCCTGAAGCTGTAAAGCAAGTTGTGTCAAACCTTCCGCAGCGTCAGTAATCTGATGTACCGTAGATGACTGCTCTTCTGTTGCTGCTGCAACCTCCTGGGTACTTGCAGCAGTCTGCTGGGCTACGCTGGCTATCCCGGTAATCTCATCTCCGGCCTGTACTGCATTTCTACTCAGGTCTTGGGACCTTTCAGCAACCATAACAATTTTACTGTTAATATTCTCAACAACATCGGCGATGTTATCAAATGCGGCAACTGTATTTACCAGAGATGCCGACTGTTCATTTGCGACAGCCTTTGACTTGTCCATTTTTACAACCGCAGAATTAACTCCCGACTGTACCTCCCTGATAATTGTATCAATCTGCTTTACAGAAAAGCTCGACTGCTCAGCAAGTTTACGGATTTCATCTGCCACAACCGAGAAACCCTTTCCGGCCTCTCCTGCTCTTGCAGCTTCTATAGCAGCATTTAATGCCAGCAGGTTGGTTTGGTCGGATATACTTCGAATTACCTCCAAAATTTTTCCTATTTCCTGAGATTTGTCCGATAATTCGGATATTGCATCCGCAACCTCCAGTGATGTTTCATTATTTTCTTTCACTTTTTGTTCCTGATACCTTACAGAGTCTTCACCTTTTTTTACTACTTCCTTCGCCTGTTGCATAATCTTTTCAGAGTTGGACATATCTTCAGCTATCCGGGCTAATCCTTCAACTGTATCCAGGATTTTTGCATTGCCTTTTTCAGAAGATACAGCCTGTTCCGATGCTCCTCTTGCCAACTCTGATACAGTTATTGCAATCTGTTCCGAAACCTTGGATACTTCCTCCGAGGAAGCAGCAAGCTCTTCACTGGAAGCCACAAGTTCCTGGGAGGCATCGTTAACATTTACAATCAGTGTCCTGAGGTTCAGAACCATATTTGAGAAGGCATGACCCAGTTCACGGATTTCATCTTTGGAACGGATTTTTGGTATTTGCTGGGTAAGGTCACCCTCTGAAATCCTGCCTGCTATTGTTGTCAATGCTTTTATAGGTCTTGCAATATTTATTGTAAGTATATAACCAACTAATACAGCTCCTAAAACGGTAATAATTACGATAATAAGTAATATATTTATTCTTACTTTTATATCATTTTCGGTTTTATCAATAGCCTGTGCATCTAAATTATTTACGTATGTACTCCAGTCCTCGGTTATTCTTTCTATATCGTCTACATTTTCTTTCACAGAAGTACCTAAAGCAATAGCCTCATCCATTTCTCCATTTCTAACTTTATCAAATATAACCTGAACTCCCTTATCATATTCATCATGGCTAGCTTTCAATGCCTTAAGGAATTCTTGGGAATCGGTTGTTTTAGCCTTTACCTCAATTTCCTTAAATACAAGATTTAGCCGGTCGGATAATGACTTGTATTGTTCAGTAAATTGTTCTTCCCGATATACCATGTAACCCCTTACAGTAGCAACCTGTTCCAGATTTATCGATCTTACTTCCTTTACAAGAATTTCTACAGGAATACTTTCATTAACAATTACTCCATATGAACTATTTACTGAATACATTCCGTTCAACCCGATAACGCTTACTAAAACAATCAGAAAGGTTATAACAAAAAAACTGGTAAAGATTTTCACTCCAAGATTTAGTTTCATAGCATTAGCATCCCCCGTTATTCGTATTTGGATATATAATACATAGCTTTAACTTTTTATCAGTAAAGCTATCGCTCCCACTACTTTACATAAATGACTAGTAACATAATAGATGCCACCTTTTATGCTGTTGAAACAAAATAATAAGATATTATTTTAAATTTTTTTTTATTAGGTAATCAAGCATTATAAAAACAGTTCTAAGCTATTTCTTTGGAACTCCGTTAAAACCCTCACCTAAAACCTCTCTTACATCTGCCAGGATCATAAAAGCGTCTGAGTCCAAAGCGTGTACAATCTCCTTCAAATGTTGAATCTCGTTTCTTGAGAGGACACATAAAAGGACATTTTTATCCTTTCCCGAGTATACTCCTCTTCCCTTTAATTCTGTAACACCCCTGTCCATTTCAGTGATAACTTTCTTTGCTATTTCTTCCTGCTGCTCAGAGATTATTAGTACAGCTCTTGCATAGTCAACACCCTCTACCATAGCATCAATAACCTTTGTAGTTATAAAAAGGCTTACCAGTGAGTACAAGCCAATAAGAACACTATTAAAGGCAATGATTGCGAAAACAATAATTAATGCATCAATGCCAAGAAGAATCTGCCCAATTGTCAGATTTTTTATAGGTTTATTTAAAAGTTTTGCAGCCAATTCCGTACCACCGGTTGTGGCTTCCATTTTTAATACTATCCCAAGGCCTATACCGCTCACAAAGCCGCCGATAATACTGTAAAGCAGAATATCCGGCGCTGACGTGCCGACCCCATTTACCAGTATTTTTTTTGCCAAAACAGCGGAATAGGATTCGGTCAGATCGATAATTACAGATAGCATAATTGTCCCATATAAGGTTCTTATAAAGAAATGTCTGCCGATAAATTTATAACCCATGATAAAAAGAGGAATATTAATGATCAGCATCACGGTTCCCACCGGGAATCTGCCACCGCTAAGATAAAATATTACTGTCGCCAGACCACTAAGACCGCCGGGCGCAATTTTGTAAGGTACAAGAAAAATGTTTATTGCAAGTGCAGTAATAGCTGCACCAAATGTAATGAGAAAATATACTTTAATTAACGCTGCTACCTTTTTAAATGACATTTGCCCTCCATGTTCCCGATATCAATTATATATATTATCTTTAACCTTGACTATTTCTAAGTCTTTACAATAAAAAAACATATATATCTAATATATGTTTTTTTATTGTATATAAACATTTAAATTTTTTCAATATAGCTTAAATACCTTTTCCCCGTGTAATAATCAGTCTACAGTACTTTTTGCAGGAAGGCTCTGGTTCTCTCGTTTTTAGGGTTAGTAAATATCTCCTCCGGCAAACCCTCTTCACTGATTTCACCTTTGTCCATAAATATTACTCTAGATCCAACTTCTTTGGCAAAGCCCATTTCATGAGTAACAACCACCATTGTCATACCATCTCTCGCCAGCTTTTTCATAACCTCGAGAACTTCACCAACGAGTTCGGGGTCAAGAGCTGACGTTGGCTCATCAAAAAGCATTATTTTAGGTTTCATTGCAAGCGCTCTTGCAATAGCAACCCTTTGCTGCTGACCGCCAGAAAGACGTGCAGGATATTCATCCTTTTTATCCTCAAGGCCTACCATTT
>JAEYNI010000123.1 GCA_023412635.1 Bacillota bacterium | reverse complement strand
AAAGAGGTATCTCTTTTTGTGGCAGCGGAATGCGAAATTTGCACCGCAAACACCTTGTGTTTTTCGTCTAAAAGGCAACTTCCCGTCCCTTTAGCACTTAACGCGCAAAATTCTACTCTGCCAATTTATTTCGTCACAAACATCAGTCTATTAATATTTATGACAAATATATTGTATAATAATTCATATAATTTGGCAACGTCCATAATCATTAAACAATATCAATGTAAAAATATTCCATTACATGGTATAATATCAAATCAAATTATCAAATAACAGGTATACATAGTTAACTGATATTTGATAGATATAACGATATGGAATCCATGAATTAAAATCATGGATTCCATATTTGTTTGTTACGTACATAGTTTTTAGAAGAAAATCATATCCGTCAGTCTATTTTAATTTTGTTGCTGATGCAGTTGCTGTTGCTACTCCCGGTGTTGCTGTCGCTGCTCCAGGTGTCGGGGTGGCAAGGCCAGGTGTTACAGTGGCAGCTCCTGGTGCCGGAGTAGTTATTCCGGGTGTAGGCGATGGAGTGGTCGGAGTAGTACTTGGTGCTGCTGTAACCGTGGCTGTGCCGGTACCCGGTGCCTCATTTTTTGCACATGCGCCTAAGCTTAAAACTAAGGCAACTGCTATTAATAGAGCAAATAATTTTTTCATTTCGTTACAATATTCCTCCTTTAAATATAAAAAAATGTTTATTTGATTTTAATCATATTATTAGTAAAATAACTAAATTTATACAAATTTTATAAAAAAAATAAAAACGGTTAGTACCGTTTTTATTTTTTACTTCATTTAGTAATATAAAATCATGAATATAATTAAAAATATATTATTTCAAATTGAATACCAGCATTGTAACTTTTCCATCGTTATCAAGAGGCCTATCGGTATATATATTTATACTTTCGTATCCCTGATTTGGACCAACTCTGATGTTTGATACCGGTTGTGCATCTAATTTGCCTGAACGGTCTTTAAAATAAACCGAAACATTACCGCTGAAAAAGTAAACAACATTATTGATTTTAATCCGTTTAGAATCCACGGCCTGAACATACCACCAACTGGTCACCGGATTTGATTGATAATTATAATCAACGATAACACCATTATTCATTTTCATGCTGAAAACTGTTCCAACTTCGGCATTTGGAATTGCTTCCTTTGTTGTGTAAGTATACGAACTTGTACCGGCTACTAATTCGTATTTGTATGATCCGTTAGTACCAACGGGCTTTTCTATACTTTTTACAACCATATCTTTATTCTGTTCATTAAATATGTCATATGCACAAATTACATTTACATCATTAAAGTCGCCTGTGTGCCCTAGATACTTTATTTTTCCTGATATTAATCTGCCATTAGGTATATCACTCCATCTTACCAGCTTAACCGCATAATCAGTGTAATTAAAGATTTTTACGTTATCAGTAACACAGTACTCACCAATTTTTTTGTTGTTTATATCAACTACAAAACTTGAACTGATATTATATTGCATACTTAATAAAGCAACCGTATCATCATCGATTAATGAATATTGCACAAGCTTCCAGTTATATGCTCGGGGGTCACTGTTTACCTTGTATGTTTTCTGTGAACCGTCCACGTGAAGGAGTTCTACCGTGTAATATTGCTTATTATAATCAGCCGCTTCCTTTGACACCATAGTGGACCACTTCAAAACGAAGGCATAATCCTCATTATTTTCATCCGCTTGAAGATAAGCATCAACAACCTTCCCGTCATATCCTAGAATTGCTGTTATACCGTCTCCGGTATTGAAAGAGCCTGGAGTTGAATTGAATTTATTCAGTTCGGCATATTGTCCGAATTCATAATCCACATTATTTATTTGAAGAGTTTTTGGGGAATATTTACTGGGAAGTATACTTGTTATCTCACCTTCAACCTTGTTATCAACTACAAGATAATAGATAAGAACATTAATCTTATTATAGACTTCATAAACTACATCCTTGTCTTTTATATCTTTTAAAGAAATTATCTCCCCGATTTCTTTTGTTGCCGGAGAGGCTGTATTATTGTAGGTATCCCTTAAAACTGGAATACCGTCTTTAAAGTCTATATTCCCTAATCGTTTGGTATCAGGATTAAAATTCAGGGCAACCTCCGGCTTTCCATATACCCAGTTATTTTTATCCTCCATTATTCCTGAGGATTGAACCAGCGTAGTATCAGCATCCTGAGAATTGGCTTTCTTAATATTGGTATTTAACATTCTCTGAACCATTACTATTGTTGCCTCAGAATTCAAGGTACTATTGCTTGTATAGCTGTAGCCTGAAGTAATTCCAAGACTCTTTGCCTTATTAATATATCCGGCAGGCCAGGCTCCTACTATATCTTCATTGGTATAGCCCAAAGCTTTAATCACCGCTGTACAAAATTGTGCAAAGGTAATTGATTCCTGTGGCTTGAATTGACCATCTGAATAGGCTGACAAGTAGCCCAGCTTTACTGCTGCATTAATGTAACCGCAGTAGCTCGACTTGGCAGAGACATCTGAAAAGGTAGATGAACCCTCCAGTGATTGAGCCATTTCATAATTACCTGTAGAATTAACCATGATTTTTGCAAAGAGCTCCCTTGTCATTTTATTGCTTAAATTTAAATCAGTATCATCGATAACTCCCCACGATTTAAGCTTTTCCACTGCTTGCTCATAATCTGTGCTGCTTTTTGTAACTGCAGCATATGTAAACGTTGAAGAGAAAACAAGTACCGATATTAATGTAAGGGTGATTATTTTTACAAGCATTCTCTTAATTTTATGCATTTTACCTCCCATCTACGCGCATAGCGCGTATTCAAATAGTTAATAGTAGTATAGTAATAAAATGTTATAACTTGTGATAAAGTCCGTTG
>JAEYNI010000084.1 GCA_023412635.1 Bacillota bacterium | reverse complement strand
GTGTGTATATATAAGCATGGCACAAGAAAAGGTGGGGATAAGGTAATTGGAGGTTTCAGATTTAAATATATTTAAAGAATATGAAAAAAACAACAGAAGAGGTCTGGAACTTGTTTATGAAAGATATCGAAAGTATGTCTATTCAATTGCCTATCACTATTCAGGAAACAAGGAGGATGCTCTGGATATTACTCAGGAAGTATTCATTGCTGTATTTAAAGCTTTTGGAGGCTTTAAGCAGCAGTATTCGATCCTTCCCTGGATAAAGAAAATCACAGTAAACAGATGCCTAAATTTCCTTAGAAGCCGTAAGGAAAGTATTTCTTTGAATCAAACTACCGAAGATGGAGATGAACTTCAGAATATTATCAGTTCAGATACTACTACTGAAGCATCAATTGTCTGCAAAGATACAAAAAAAGCATTGGAAGATGCTATTGAAAAGCTTCCTGATAAGCAGAGAATGGCTATTTTACTAAGGCACATGAAACAGATGAAATATGATGAGATAGCCGGAACAATGAAGCTTCCTGCAGGAACTGTTAAAACGCTTATACATAACGGAAGAGCAACACTTAAAGACAATTTGATTAAACAGGGCGTTTGGGAGGTTTAGTATGATTCAGAAAATTGACATGGACAACAGTATAGAAGAAAAGTGTGACAAAATGGATACCGCGTTACTGCAGGATTACCTGGAAGGTTCTATAGATCCCTTTGAGAAGCTCATTGTAGAAGGCCACTTAAATGTATGCAAGGCTTGCAGAAGAGAACTTTCCGAGCTGAAGCTGATGTTTTGGGAGCTTGGAAACAAGAGCAACTATGAGGTTGAATATCCTGAGGAACTGAACGGAATGTCTGAAGGTTTGATTAACATGGTTCTGGGCATAGAAGAAAAGGGTATAGCCAGAAAAGTTGTTGACATCCAGTTGAACAACTTAAGGCAAACAAAAAAGATTATTGAACATATCCCAGGGGCTAAGCAAACTCCCGAAATAATGAAAAAAGCTTCAAAAGGTCTATCTAAGGGGATTGCCAGAGGAGTAAAAAAGGGATTAAAAAAGATTGTGGCTTCAAAGTAAAACTTTGATAGGAGGCTTTAATGCTGATTTTATATATTTTGGGTCAGATATTCCTATTTTTACTTCTGATTCTGTTATTAATACTGATGGCTGTTTTATTGATACCCTTCAGATACTACTTTACGGGTGAAAAGTTAGATGATTCCTGGTTTAGATTACAGGTATCCTGGCTATTCGGAGGGGTTAAATTACATACTAATTACCATTCTGAAAGCATTTCCTCAACCATTGGAATATTTGGAGTACATCGGAGTATAACTGGAGAACCCGGAAAAGAAAAGAAACCTAAACATAAAGATAATCGGGACAAAGGTAATAAGTCCAGAAGTAAATCCCCGTATAGCTATTTTACTACTGAAATACTGGAAAAAGCAGTACAATGTCTTTTC
Source organism: Bacillota bacterium (assembly GCA_023412635.1). GTDB lineage: Bacteria > Bacillota > Clostridia > Acetivibrionales > DSM-1351 > Ruminiclostridium. The sequence continues at coordinate 1,267 of JAEYNI010000084.1, read as the reverse complement.
AAATTACTAAATCATTGCATGCCGGCGAAATTTGAGCTTTATACGAAAGTAGGCTTTGAAGATCCAATGTATACAGGTCTCCTGTGTGCGTTACAGGGAGCTGGTTATGCGATTTTAGATAAATTCAATATTCGTCTTCAAGCAAGTTTTGAGGAAGAAGAACTAAAAGGCAGTCTAACCATAGCAGGAAGAATTCAATTATTCTATCTATTACTAGTTGCGATAGAGTTTTTGATAACCAAGCCTTTTAGAACTATTTTTACTAAAAACCTAAAAATAAAAATAAAAAGGAGATTAAAAAGATGGCACAATTTGACTTTAAAGAGAACGTAGAAGTGATTTTTGATAAGTTGGAAAATTTTCTAAAGACAAAAACTGTAGTGGGTGAGCCCATAACAATTGGTGGAACCACATTAGTACCTTTTATAAATCTCACCTTCGGTATGGGTGTAGGAGGAGGCAACGGTACTGATGAAAAGGGTAATGGAGGTTTAGGCGGAGGAGGAGGTACCGGAGCCAAGATAGCTCCTACAGCAGTACTGGTTATCCAGAACGACAAGGTTGAGCTTCTGCCCATAAAGAAATCCGGAGGTCTGGATAAGCTGGTGGATATGGTTCCGGGTATTATAGAAAAGATTAATGATAAAAAGGAAGAAAAGGAAGTTGAATAAAATATAGAAAAGTAATTTACAATGAATCAGAGCTGCCGGTATTATTCCGGCAGCTTTTATGCGTTGAAGGTGCTGATATATCTAAGATTAGATGACTACACCTGAAAAATCCATGTAGATAGCTTCCTATATGTGGAGTTAGTAGGATAACACCATTTAATTAAGACCTATTGACTGTTATAATAAAATAAACTATAATGTTTATAATTTATCGATTTACCAATTTAACGCTTTAGTATAATAAAGATTATAATCGGTAAGACTGTAATGCTTTTACACTATTAATTTAATTAGCGAGGTAATTATGTCAAAGTGGAAAATATATACTCCCGATGGGGTGCAGGATATCCTGTTTGATGAATGTTATGCCAAAAGAGAAATGGAAAGCCGTATCCGTAAAACCTTCAGATCCTATGGCTTTTATGAAATAGAAACACCAACCATAGAATTTTATGACGTTTTTTCAACAGAGATTGAATCCTTTCCCCAGGAGGCAATGGTAAAATTCTTTGATCAAAAAGGGCGTATACTGGTGCTTAGGCCGGATATTACAGTTCCGGTTGCCCGAATTACAGCTACTAAAAATCGTGATGTTC
>JAEYNI010000007.1 GCA_023412635.1 Bacillota bacterium | reverse complement strand
TTCAGAGATTATATTTTCATCTTCAAGTATTTTCCTAATTGCTTTAAGTTCGAGGCCCTGATCCCGCATGTCCTTAATCTGATACATAACGTTGGCCAACTCGGTGGTATAAAACCTTCTGCCTCTGCTATCTTTTGGAATTTTAAGGCCAAACTCCTTTTCATAAAATCTTAAAGCGTGATCAGTTATATTTAAAGATTCACTTAACTCTGTGATTGAATAACGATCCTTTAATACATCCATATTTGCATTGCCTCCTATTATGCCTTCTTCATTGGTAGAACCAGCCGATTTAATACAGGTTTGAAGCTGTTTACTAACCAAATAGTAGCATACTGGAGAACATATGTAAAATATTTACAGCTGGTTTCTCATTATTTCCAGAACCACTTTCATATCTACAGGCAGTTCAGCTTGGAAAACCACTTCCTTTTGGGTTTCAGGATGGTTAATTTTCGTAATATGGGAATGCAGCGCCTGTCGGGAAATTAAAAAGTCTGTGTTTTCAGAATACAAAGTGTCTCCGTAAATTGGAAAGCCCATTGCCTGACAGTGGACTCGAATCTGATGTGTCCTGCCGGTCTCCAACTTAAATCTAAGTAAAGCTGCATTATGGGAAGGAAAACTTTCAATAACCTCATAATGTGTAACAGAAGGAGCACCTGTTTCAGAAATATGCCTGAGCATTATACTACCAGGCTTCCTGTCAATAGGAAGATTTATCGTTCCGCTTCTTTCGGAGGGGATACCCTGCACAATCCCCAGATACTCCTTTTCAAATATTCCGCTATGCATTTGTTTAATGAGTACTTCCTGAGCATATTGGTTTTTTGCAAAAATAATTATTCCGGAGGTTTCTCTATCCAGTCTGCTTACAGGTCTGACCTTCTTTGAAATACCTTTTTGCTTAAGATAGTATACAATACCGTTTGCAATAGTAGAGTCAGGATGACTGCAGGTAGGATGTACAACAATACCGGGCTGCTTGTTCAGTACCAAAAGACAGTTATCTTCATGAATTATGTCTATGGGAATAGCTTGCGGTTCAATGTATTCGCAGTCTTCTTCAAGTTCGAGTTCAACTCTAACCTGATCATTTTCTTTTACGATATAATTAACATGCACCGCTTCGTTGTTTACATAAATTTTATTCTGAAATTTCAGCTTTTTAACCAATCTTTCAGATATTTTCATTCTACCCTTAAGAATATATTTTAATGGTTTTCCTGTATCGGTAGAATCAGCTTTGTGTTCTAGTACCATGGTGCCTCCATGAGCCATAATTAGGCTAAAATGTTATGAAATTTATCTTTAAATATATTTGAAAAATTATCTGTAAAAATTACTGTAAAAAAATATCTACAAAATTTATCTAATAAAAATATATCTGTAGTGTAATATAAAATACTTATACTGCAATTATACAGGTAAAATTGAAACAACTGCAACCTCGTATGGACTATTATGGACTCGTATGGAATGGAATTCTTCTCCGTCCATAAGATTTTATCGTTACAGATGTGTTATAAAACCTAGCAGGAACTTGGTAAATGGTATATAATGCAATAAAAAGCATTTATACTTTTTATATTATACTATTACATTACCGCGCATACGAAAGAGGAAAATTAACTATGGATTTGAAAACAAGAGAGTATTTAAAGCAGAATTTCGAAATTGAGGATAGAGTGATTGAACTGGCCGAGCAGGCAGAAATAGATGCTCAAAAGGTGTTTGAAAGAATAGATGGAATAAAGCAGCTAAATCAGCTGAAAGTAATAAAAGCCATGCAGGAGAACAAACTCAGCGATTCACACTTCAACGGAACCACCGGTTACGGATACGATGACAGGGGAAGAGAGGTTCTTGACAGTGTTTATGCAAATATTTTTAAAGCAGAAGATGCTCTTGTACGACACCAGATTGTATCGGGTACCCAGGCACTGGCCCTCTGCCTGTTTGGAAATCTGAGACCCGGAGACGAGTTGGTTGCTGTAACAGGCAAGCCCTATGACACACTGGAGGAAGTAATAGGCATAAGGGGAGAAAACTGCGGTTCACTTAAAGAATTCGGTGTAAAATTTAAGCAGGTTGAATTAAGACCTGACGGCAAACCTGATATCGAGCAGATAAAAAATGTAGTAACTTCAACTACCAAAATGGCAATGATTCAGCGCTCCAGAGGCTATTCCTGGAGAGATGCCCTTTGCATTGAAGATATAAGAAACGTCATAAACACCATTAAATCCATAAACAATTCAATAATAGTTATGGTTGACAACTGTTACGGCGAATTTGTCGAAGAGGTTGAGCCTATAGAGGTTGGTGCCGATATAATAGCTGGGTCACTGATTAAAAATCCCGGTGGAGGTCTGGCCTTGACAGGTGGGTACATAGCCGGCAGAAGGGAACTTGTGGAGCAGGCTGCTTATAGACTCACATCTCCAGGCCTGGGAAAAGAAGTAGGAGCTTCTCTGGGTAATAACAGACTTATGTTCCAGGGTTTATTCATGGCACCCCATGTGGTAGCAGAAAGCCTTAAAGGAGCAGTATTCTGTGCTGCCCTGATGGAACGAGCCGGCTTTGAAACACTTCCTTCTATTCAAGCAAAACGGAGTGACATTATTCAGGCTGTAAAGTTTAACAATGAGCATAGCCTGATAGCTTTTTGCCAGGGTATCCAGAAGGGGTCGCCGGTGGATTCCTATGTTACGCCGCAACCGTGGGACATGCCTGGTTATGATTCTCCGGTGATTATGGCTGCCGGTGCTTTTGTTCAGGGCTCATCAATTGAGCTCAGTGCAGATGCACCTATAAAAAGCCCCTACATAGCATATATGCAGGGTGGACTGGTGTACGAACACGTAAAGCTGGGTAATATGATAGCACTGCAGAAATTATACAATCTTGGAATGGTGAAATAATTCATTGGCAGGCCGTTTTCACTAAGAAGTTTCCTGATATTGTAATCGCTGCAAGACAGCTGAACGGAGGTAAACATGAGTATTTTTAAAAAGCAGAGTGTGAGAATAGGAACTCTTATTTTAGGAGTATTTCTGTTAATATACCTTCCTTCACTGTTATTCATTATTTATGGTAACGGTGTTGAAACAGATATACT
>JAEYNI010000323.1 GCA_023412635.1 Bacillota bacterium | reverse complement strand
CAGGCTTCGTTATATCAAGTGCTCTTACCATACCGCCAACTGTTGACATAACAGTAGTAGTTCTTGCATTCCTTGGATCGGTAGCACTCGGACTGCTGTTCGGAGTTTATCCTGCAAAGAGAGCAGCTGATCTTGATCCTATTGAATCCTTGAGATATGAATAGTTTTAAAAATTCATAAGGCAGAAGTTTATATTTTCTGTAACAGATGTTTTTAATAAAAAAAAGAATTCACTCCGCGACAATGAACTGAGCGTAGTGAATTCTTTTTTACTATTCTCTACACATGTCGATCAGTTTTCCTGCTGCAAGGCCAACAAGAAATGTTACGCCTAAAATTCCCATTGCAGCGGAAGTTGAAAGGGTATACTCTGTATCATAGCTCTCGGTTGCTGAAGGAGTAATTTTCCTGGATGGTCTGGCATATTTTCTACTTTTTCTACTCATAAATACCTCCTCCTATTAGCGATGAAAATTTAATTTATCAAAGATAGTATTCGTGATTATATTGAATATATACGATGTTTTTTATTATACTATATATGTATGCTTAATTATTGAAATAATGGAAGTTAACGTTATGGCCGTGCGAAATATTCAAAGTAATTATCAATACCAAAGTATTTTATCAGTACTTTGAAAGCGCACATGGCCAATTAACCTCCTTTATTCGCCTTATAACGCTCTGGTTCAGATAAAATTTTCCGATTGTAAAAAATTTTGTTACCTTGAGGCGTTTCAACGAGGTAGGAGCCTCGTTATAGCGGATATGGGAGTAGACAAATTTCATTACATTTTGGGCTGCTAAGCGGCTCAAAGCCATAATATGTCAAAGCCACCAAAGTGGCTTAGGAGGTTAATATGACAGACGCCGTTAAAATTCAGGAGAATCTAAACAAGCTGTTTGAAGTAAATGGTATTTCGGTATATAACATTAAGTCCAACAGATTTAAAACAAATACGATTAGTATTTTTTTTCAGGATAATTTAAATTCCAACACAGTAGCTTTAAATGCTCTGTTTCCTTCTGTACTCAGAAGAGGTACTCAGAACCTTCCAACTCTTAAGGATATAAACTTGTATCTTGAAGAAGTGTATGGAGCAATTTTTGACTGTGGTATAGGCAAAAAAGGAGAGAGACAGATAATTCATTTTTATTTTGAATATCTCTCTGACAAGTATGCCAATGACGAGCATAGTAATTTCAAAGGTGCTCTTGAGTTCCTTCTTGATATAATTTACCGACCGTTACTAAAGGAGGGTTCTTTTAATCCTCAGTATGTTGAGCAGGAAAAAACAAACCTCAAGATGCTTATTGAGAGTAGGACAAATGATAAAGTACAATATGCCATGGATAGATGCTATGAGCTGATGTGCCGGGAGGAGCCCTTCGGACTATACGAGTACGGCTCTGTGGAAGAAATAGAGCATATAACGCCAGCAGAACTTTATAAACACTACAAGGAAAAGGTTGCTACATTACCTGCTGATATTTTTATTACCGGTGAACTGGGAGACGGCGAAATAGATTATATCCGGAAAAGAATTGAAATCCTGGACCGAGGTGTTACAAAAGGTCTGACTTCGGGTATTGTAAAAAAATATGTAGATAAGGTTAAATATTTCGAAGAAAAAATGGATGTAACCCAGGGAAAACTTTCGCTGGGCTTCAGGACTAATATAACTCCGAAAGAGGACGATTATTACGCTTTAATGGTTTATAGCAGTATTCTTGGAGGCGGAATGCATTCGAAATTATTTCAGAATGTCCGTGAAAAGGCGGGGTTGGCTTATTACATTTTTGCCGGGCTTGAAAAGTTTAAAGGTCTTATGATCATAGGCAGCGGTATCGACATAAAGGAGAAAGAACGTGCACAAGCCCTTATACTGGAGCAGCTGGAAGCAATAAAAGAAGGCAGAATTTCGGACTACGAGTTTGATTCTACAATAAAGTCCCTTGAAACCGGAATTAATGCTCTCAAAGATAGCCAAATACAGGTCGTGGATTTCAATTTCAGCCAGTTGGTGGCGCAGACACACGATACACTTGAAGGTATTCTTGATAAAATAAGAAGAGTGACCAAACAGGATGTAATAAATATTACTGGTAAAATTCAGCTTGATACCGTTTATTTTTTAACAGCTCAGGAAAATGAAGCTGAATAACAGTCGGTATTTATTGCTGTTACATTGAGTTTTGGCTAGCCGTCAGGCAGCGGAAATGGAGAAAAGACAATATGAGATATGAAACTCTTGAATATAAGAAATATGACGAAGTGATGTACAAATACGAACATAGCAGTGGCTTAAACTGTATCGTAATTCCCAAAAAGGGCTACAATAAAAAGCATGCAACCTTCTCGACTCACTATGGCTCTATAGACAATAAATTCGTTATTCCGGGAGATACCGAGCCCATAAAGGTCCCTGATGGTATTGCTCACTTTTTGGAGCATAAGCTTTTTGAGCAAAAGGATGGAAGTGTTATGGACAAATTTGCGGCATTGGGTTCCAAACCTAATGCTTTTACAAGTTTCAATCAGACAGTATATCTTTTCTCCTGCACCGATCTGTTTACAGAAAATTTTGAACTTCTATTGAATTTTGTACAGAATCCATACATTACTGAAGAGAGCGTGGAAAGGGAGAAAGGAATAATTGGTCAGGAAATTAACATGTACCTTGACAATCCGGGCTGGAGGGTCACTTTTAATCTTCTGGAGGCCTTCTATAAAAAGCACCCGGTCAAGAAAGACATAGCCGGATCCATAGAAAGTATCAGCAAAATAACAAGGGACACACTGTATAAATGCTATGAAACCTTCTATCACCCTTCTAACATGCTTATTACAGTTGTTGGAGATGTTGATAAGGAAGAGGTCTTTGAGCAGGTTGAAAAAAATATTAATGCTAAGGAAAATCACGGTCAAATAAAACGTATATACCCCGAAGAGAATGAGGAACTTCATAAAGCGTATGTGGAACAGAACATGCCTGTATCAACTCCTCTTTTCTATATGGGCTTTAAGGATAGCAATTATAAGCTTGAAGGGTCTGAAATTATTAAGTATGAACTGGCTGTAAAGCTTTTAACAGCAATGCTAATAGGGAGGAGCTCTGAATTATATGGTGAGCTTTATGACAAAGGATTAATTAATACCAGCTTTGAATTCGATTTTTCAATAGAAAGCAGTTATGCATATTCAATGCTTGGGGGAGAATCCGTAAACCCTGAAGCTGTAAAGGAAAACTTTATAAAGGAAATAGAAAAACAGCACAAAAACGGCTTGAACCCCGATACATTTGAAAGACTGCTCAAAGCATCAAAAGGTAGATTCCTCAGACAAATGAATTCAGTGGAAAGTATAGCCAGAAGCTTTATAAATTTATATTTTAAAGGTGTAACAATGTTTGATTATTTGGAGGTTTATGATACAATGAATTTTGATTATATTTCTGAGGTCTTTAACAAGCATTTTAATATTGACCGTTTGGCATTATCGGTAATCAAAAACTCAAAGAAATAACAACTGAAAGTATTTTGTGGAGGTTATTCAATGGAAGATAAATTTCTTGTAAGCTTTCCCAACTTGGGATTAAATTTTAACATATCAAACGAAGCCTTTCGTATAAAACTCGGGTCACTCAATTTTCCTATTTATTGGTATGGAATAATTATTGCATTTGCGTTTTTGGTTTGCGTACTGTGGGCTATGAGGGATTCCAGAAAGTTTGGACTGGTGCCGGATACTGTGATTGACCTTATGTTGTTTGCGGCACCTGCTGCCATAATCGGTGCCCGCCTTTACTATGTTGTTTTCAGTTGGGAAGAATACAAATATGACCCGATTCAGATTTTTAACCTGCGAAAAGGCGGGCTGGCTGTTCTGGGCGGTATAATAGCAGCAGTTATCGCGGCATATTTTGTAGCAAAGTACAAAAAGATTCCTACCTTTAAGTTCTTTGATTTTGCGGTACCTTATATAGCACTGGGACAGGCTATAGGACGTTGGGGGAATTTCTTTAATCAGGAAGCCTTTGGCACTAATACAAATCTGCCCTGGGGCATGACAAGTCCAAGAATCAGGTCCTATCTTCAGGGTCTAAGCAACAGCGGAATGAATATAAATCCTGATCTCCCGGTGCATCCTACATTTTTATACGAATCCATATGGGACATAGGTGTCTTTGTATTCCTAATGTGGATGAGACGAAAGAAGAAGTTTGATGGAGAGGTTTTCTGCTTGTACTTTATTACTTACAGTATAGGAAGAGCAGTAATTGAAGGTATGAGAACCGATAGTCTGATGCTGGGAAATCTAAGGGTTTCACAGTTGCTATCAATTGTTTTCATAATTATATTTACAGTAATAGTCCTATATGTGAGGGCAAAAATCAAGAATAATACTGATGAGGTTGAAATTGGACATAGCGGATATGCTGATATTCTTAAAATAATGGAAGAAGACAATAGTCAGAAGTCAGAAGACAATAGTCAGGGGAAAGACATTCTCCAGGAGAAGGAAGACAGTAGTAAGTAACTATCTGCTACTCCATATAAGTTTAGTTAGGAACGGTGAAGAATGTATTTTGTTGAAAAGTCAAAAACAGCCAATCAACTAAAAAAATTTGATTACCTGCTGTTGGGCCTTGTATTGATACTGGCGGCAATA
>JAEYNI010000237.1 GCA_023412635.1 Bacillota bacterium | reverse complement strand
TGGAAGAAATCCCGCCTATTAATATTGCTTCAAATCCTCCATGACCCAAGCCATAGGACAACCCGGTATTCAAGGGTTCCTCCTTATGAACCTTAAGCAAATACCTGAAACATAAAAATCTTGCTGTTTCTTCAAATATTCCAGCCGCGAAACCCCCATAAATAGCATAAAGAAATATATTTTTATATATCGCGGACTTAGTAATATCGGTACCGAGTACCAGTACATGCATTATATTTTCAAGGATTGTAACAAAAACCACAAACATAAGAAAACCAAGCAGAGTAGCTTTCCAATTAAGCTTCTTTTTTACTCCCATAAAAACAATAATAGCAATAGGAACTAAAAATGATAAGACAGTAGATACTGTCATAAATACAATGGACATTAAATTTACATTTCTTATTGGCTCCATACATACGCCCCCTTCCAATATACGCTTTTTAATTATATAATTCTTATCAGTATTTGTACAATAAGGAATATTATAATACCTTCAGGAGTCATTTATGTATTATGTAGTCTTTGATTTAGAATTCAATCAGGATTTTTTCTCATTACAAAAGAATAATAGCAGTAAAACCCCGGCACCCAATGAAATAATACAAATTGGTGCCGTTAAACTGGACAATGCTTTCAATTTTATAGATTCTTTCAACAGCTATGTCAAGCCTACCTTCTATGAGAAAGTAAACCCGTTTATTACTGATTTAACAGGGATTACATCAGAGATGCTTCAAAATTCGGGATATTTTCCTGATTTATATACAGAGTTTATTAAGTTTACTGGAGATACGGATGTAGTTTTTTGTTTATGGGGGATGTCAGATCTTAAGGAACTATTCAGAAATGTTGATACTCATAATTTAAATAGTAAAAATCTATCAAGAAAGTATATTAACATACAACCTTATGTTTCACTTTATTTCAACTATTCGGTTAAAAACCTCCTAAGGCTTGAGCATGCTGTTAAAGCCCTTAATATACCGTTAACTTACCCCTTTCACAATGCATATTACGATGCTCTTTATACTGCCGAAATATTCAAGAAAATATACAGTCCCTTTATGCAGCCCCAGGCTTATGACCCGCTGAAAAAAGAAAAAAGGCCGCCCAGGGAGCAAAAAAAGAAAATTAATGCAGATGGCCTTATCAAGCAATTCGAGAAGATGTTCGCCCGTGAAATGTCTGAGGAGGAAAAAAGTATTATCCTGCTTGCCTATAAAATGGGCAAGACCGGCCAGTTTATAAACTGAAGTGCCATTGGACATTAATTTAATCCATATAGAGTAGCTTTACTCCTCTATTTCAGGACAAAAAAATACATGGATTAAAAACACAATTATATGCTATTATTCTTTTAACAAAGTTAGCATAAATGTAAAAGGAGTTAATTTATGGAGGATAAGCTTAAGATAGGTATTGTAGGCTGCGGAGAACACTCCCGTGAGCATTTGGAGTCAGCCAGAGTTGTTGCTGGAATTGAGATAGTCTCATGTTGTGATATAAATCGTGAAAGGGCTATGGCTTGTGCATTAAAATTCGGGTGTAAATCCTTCTACACAGACCTTGAGGATATGCTGAAAACTGAAAACCTGGATGCTGTTATCCTTTGTACCTGGCCAATGCAGCATAGAGAACAAATCGAGCTATGTCTTTCACTGGGAATAAAAAATATTTTATGTGAGAAATCATTAGCGCTTACAAGTGAAGAGGCAATATCAATATGGAATATGTCTAAGGAACATAATGCTTTTATTATGGAAGCTTGTAAACATCGACATCATCCGGCAATAAGAAAGCTGGAAAGAATACTTGAAACCGGAGACCTTGGTAATATTGATAGTATAAGAGCAACCTTCAGCAATTATGAACCCGAAAGCGAACTAAAGCCAGGTTTTGAACTAGACTGGAGATTCAGGAAGGAATGCGGCGGAGGTGTGCCTTACGACTGGATGAGCTATCTTGTTAATGCTTGTAATCAATTCAGCAACAGTATACCAAAAAGGATTTTTTCTTCCGGTAATGAGAGTACAAAGTATGGGATAATTAATCGTATTTTCGGTATGATTGAGTATGAAAACGGACGCGTTGGAATTATTGAAAGCAGCAAAGAAGCTAATTTCAGTCAGGAACTACAAATAACCTGTTCCAATGGAATTTTAAGGCTTCCTATTGCATGGGGAATATATGGAGAGGTTAAAATTACTCAAACTCACAGAAAACAAGATTGGGATTATATTCTGACAGATACATATGAAATAGAACAAGCAAATGCTTTTACGTTACAGCTGAAGAACTTTGCTCAGGTTATCAGAGGAATTGAAGAGCCGGTTATGCCTCTTAGACAATCAATTATTAACGTGCTGACAATAGAAACTCTTGTTACAAGCATGCTGGAGAAAAAGCCGGTGGATGGAATTGATTTTAAAATGCTCAAGGGGTAAAATAAAGAAGATAGATCAAATATGTAACTGAAATATAAATAAATAAATGAAATTAATACATAAATAAGCAAAACAAAATTAAAATAAATTAAATATAAATTAATTTAATACATAATTAGGAGCAAGGTAAATGATAGATTTGCACATTCATACAACTTCATCTGATGGATCAGACCAGCCTGTGGAAATTCTCAATAAAGCACAACTGCTGGGGCTACAATATATTTCTATTACCGACCATGACTCTATTGGGGCCTATCAGAAGTTGAAGATAAATGACTATAGAGAATATTTCAAAGGCAAAATAATTCCAGGCTGTGAATTTACGGCTGTACACAACGGAAAGCCCATAGAGATACTGGGCTACGGAATTGACCTTGAAACCATAGATGAGGCAGGTATTGTTTCGGATGAAAAGTTTTTTCAAAGAGAAAACGAATACCTTGAGAAAATGAAGCGGGTTTGTAAAGACCTTAATATTTCTTATACCGAAAATCTTTCAATTAAAGGCACAAAATATTTTGCAAATCAGGTGATGCATGCTGATTTAAGGAAATATCCCGAAAATGAAAATCATTTCTCAAGAGAAATCTGGGAAAGCTTGAATGCTTTTTACAGAAACTGCGTAAATAATGAAAATAGTCCGTTTTTTCTTAATCAAGTAAAAAACTACCTCTCGGTAGAGGAAACTGTCGGTTTGATAAAAAATGCCGGAGGAAAAGCGTTTTTGGCTCATCCCTATGGTTATTTTGAGAATGATTATAAAGAATTTCTGGATTCAATTGTAAGCCTAAAGGCCCTTGATGGGATAGAATGCTATCATTCGCTTCATTCTGCAGAAAAGACAAGTTTTCTTCTGGATTACTGTATCGAACACAAACTGTATTCTTCGGGTGGAAGCGATTATCATGGCAAACTCAAACCAGCTGTTAAGCTTGGAGAAAGCATACCAGGGGTGAAAATACCCTTTGAGATATTAGAACCATGGCTGCCTCTAAACCTCATATAACCATTAAATAATAGTACTATATAAGTACTATATAAGTACTATACAAGTAAAATACGAGTAATATATAAGGCTCTCTTACTTTAATTAGTATGAGAGCCTTGTATGTATTGATTTTTTTTACGGTTAGGCCATTTTATTCCTCTATAAACTTTCCCGAATACACAATTCCCATCAGTGCAAGAACATAGGCTGCCCATATAATGGCATCCCTGTAAGGAACGTAGTATCCGCCAATTCCTGTTGCGGCAAGGAAGAGGTCGGAAACCACAAACATGAAAGCTCCCGCAGCAACTAATAAGTACTTTTTTCGTATTTTAACCAGCGGCCAGGAAAAGGCGGCCATTGTAGAAACCCATAAGCCGTAGCCCAGCACACCGTAAGACATAAAGCTTTTGTCCGCCGGGAATACCAATAGCCACCATGAGATGATAGTAATGGCCCAGTAAAATATCATTCCTATGTAAAAAGGCTTACCCAGCACAGGTATACCGCTTCTCTTTAACGTTTTAACAAAAGCGATAATAAAAAATACATGTCCAAGACCGAAACAAGCAATACTCGTTACCGTTATAATAATAAATGAATTAACCATCGGAATAACATTTGAGTTAATAAGATCACCCATAAAACACAATGTCATTCCCAGTACAACAAATTTAGTATAAGCCCTTGATCTGTTAATATATCTGACCAAAATCGCCGCCAAAACAAAGGAAAGGCTTAAGCCAATCTTTATTGGCACAGGAAGATTTCCTGACGGTGCCGAAGAATTAATTATTACACCCCATATATAAATTGCTGCCTGAATTATAATTAAAAAATAGAACATATTAACCTCCAATAATTGTGATTCATTCAATTTTTGAGTAACTTTCTTTGCAAGCATTTGATACTTATTAATTAATGTTTGCTTTTCAGCGATCTCCGGCATTGATAGTTCAACCGTTATTCGGTTATTGTATCGAATACTAAATAGTAAACCACTTTACATTAGCTATAAATATAGCAAAATATTACTTTTGTGTAAATAGATATATTGTCTGGAACATCATTGTCTAGTTATGAATAGAAGATATACTTTTTCTGTCATTTTCTATAACATAGAATGTATAATAAAGACTGAAAGCATTTACCTGCGGAAATGGAGGTTACACATTATGGATGAACAGTTTTACGAAAAACTATTTAATATAAGAACATCAGGCGATCAAAAAGTATTTAATGAATCAATTCACTATCACAGATACGAACCGACCTCCTATACTGCTTTAGAAGCATTAGCAGAGCAATATGCTTTTTCTGCAGCTGATGATATAGTTGACTTTGGTTGTGGTAAGGGAAGGTTTAGCTTTTATATCAACCATTTTTTTAATTCTAAAGTTACAGGAATAGAAATGAGTAGATTTTTCTATAAACAAGCTATTGAAAACCAGAAGTGCTATTCTCAAACTAGCAGAAACAAAGGGGATAACCTTTGCTTTCTAAATTGTCTGGCAGAAGATTATGATGTGACTGAGTCTAATAACAAGTTTTATTTTTTTAATCCGTTTTCCATGCAAATATTTGCAAAGGTATTAAAAAATATTTTGAATTCTACAGAAAATCATAAGAGAACTGTAGATATAATTCTATATTATCCGTCAAAAGATTATATTTACTTTCTAGAGACCAATTCTCATTTACAGCTTGTAAATGAGATAAAAGTTCCTGATATGTACAACAATGACCTAGGGCATAGGTTTTTAATTTACAGGGCTGAGTAATAATTTTTCTTAGAGCTGAATAAGTTATAAAATTCTCCAAATGGCCAGAGATAAAGAAGCCCCCGGTTCTGAACCTGTTGATAAGGTTCAGAATCGGGGGCTTTTTCACACACAGTATATATTTAATATAAACTCATTTCATAATTATTATGCAAATGGATTTTCGTCCTTATAAAGCATGGATTTAGGCTGATTGAAAGCAACATCCTCAACTCCCAGAAGCTTCATTGTTGCAAACAGGACCTTACCTGTGTGCTTGAAGGCAACTCCTCCATGGTGAGGATATCTCTTTGCTATTAATACATGTCTGTAGAATCTGCCCATTTCTTTGATTGCAAAGACTCCAATTCCACCAAAGGATTTTGGATCAACGTCAATAATTTCTCCTTCAGCAACATAGCTTCTCAGCTGACAGTCTGCCGTTCCCTGAAGTCTAAAGAATGTAATCTCTCCAGGTCTGATTGTTCCTTCAAGTGTTCCTCTTGATATATCGGGTTCCTTATCAGGCTCAAGTAGTCTGTGCATTATTAACTGATACTTCATCGCATGGTTCTTCATCATGCATGAAGGTGTATTTCCGCAGTGGAAGCCCATGAACAGATCTGTAAGTGAATAGCCTTCTAACAACTCCTTGTTATTATTGTACATGTCCTTCGGAACTGAGTTGTTTATGTCAAGAAGTGTAGCAGGCATTTGTGTCGCGCAGGTTATTATGTATTCACTTAAGGCACCATAAATATCAGTTTCGCAAGCTACAGGTATTCCTTTCGCTGCAAGCCTCGAATTCACATAGCATGGAACAAAGCCGAACTGTGTTTGAAATGCAGGCCAGCATTTGTTTGCGAAAACAACATATTCTGAGGCACCTTTATTCTCTTCTACCCAATCCAATAAAGTAAGCTCGTATTGTGCCAGCTTTGGAAGAATACCCGGATATCCGTTTCCACCTTTTAATTCTTCTTCCATCTCTTTAACCAATGAAGGAATTCTTGGATCATCCTTATGTTTATTATAAGCTTCGAAAAGATCAAGTTCTGAATTTTCCATGATCTCAACACCCAAGTCAAACAGCGGCTTGATTGGAGCATTACATGCGACGAAATTAAATGGTCTTGGGCCAAAGCTGAATATCTTTAATTTTGAAAGTCCAAGCAGAATTCTTGCAATATTATCAAAGTCTGCTATCATATCTGCTACATCCTTGGAATCCCCAACAGGATATTCAGGAATATATGGATTCAATTTTCTAAGTCCTAGATTGTAAGATGCATTAAGCATACCGCAATATGCATCACCACGGCCACCTATAAGATTATTTTCGGTTTCTTCAGCTGCTGCTGCAAACATAACAGGTCCGTCAAACTTTTGTGCCAGTATGGTTTCTGGTCCTTCAGGTCCAAAGTTCCCAAGGTACACAACAAGTGCATTTACATCAGCATCTTTTAATTCCTTCAGAGCTTTTAGTACATCACACTCATTCTCAACTACAGTACCAGCTTGAAAGATTTCGTAGCCCTTTTCAGTACAGGCCTTAACAACTGCTTTTCTTCTTTCCATGCTCAATTCAGCTGGGAAGCAGTCTCTGCTCACGGCAACAATTCCTAGTTTTACTTTAGGTACATTATTCATTACTATTTAGCCCCCTTATTTTAATTTCTATTAATGTATCTACCCATCGCTTCACTCGTACGTACAAGTCCAAGATAATCATATAACTTCTTTAAATGTTTCCTGATTTATAACAAATAAAGCTTTTAGTCCATATACTTCCTGTAACTTGTGCATACATCTTAATTATACAGCAATATAGAATTAGTTCAATATTGAAATAAGGAATTTTGTAGGATTGTAGTTTAGCCGGTGCCCCCTTTAATGTCTATAATAACTATCTCAGGAGGGTTAAATACTCTTGGTAAGCGAGGATTAAAGGATACTCCTCTACTTACTATATGTATTAATGAATTATGTCTATAAATTCCACCGGCATACTTTGGAAACAAGCCTTGATTAGGCGCATAAAGGCCATTTAAGATAAACGGAATTCTTATTTGTCCACCATGAGCATGTCCGGATAATACCAAATCAAAATTAAACTCTTTATACAATTCTATAAGCTCCGGCCGGTGTGCCAGGAGTATTATATAATCCGTGTTATTTTCAAGCTCCTTAAAAGCAAAATGCATTTCATTTTTTAAATCAAGGTTTGGTTTCTCATAATAAGCAACATCAGGATCATCAATTCCAGCAATAATAATGTTTGTATCTCTGATTTTTATTTGTTCATATTCATTCTCAAGAATAGTAACTCCGTATTTTTTTATGGTGTCTTTAATGTTTTTAATATCATTGGACCAAAATTCATGATTGCCTGTTACATAGTATATAGGACATATCCCTTTCAAGCCCTCCAGAAACATTTTTGTACCCTCAATCGGTGTCTCATCATCTGCTATATCTCCTGCAAGTGCAATAATATCAGGCTTTTGTTGTTTGATTAATGTAATAATCTTTGTTTGTTTTTCGCCATAAATATGACTATGCAAATCTGTTATTAATACTACTCTCACCGATTCATTTGGATTTAATCTATTTGAAGTAATGCTATATTTATTAACTACTAATCCATTGTAAAAAGCCCAAAAGACAATAAGAAAACATAGAATTATAACAAGAAAAATGAAAATCTTTTTCTTTTTCGCTTTGTTTAACAAGCCTATTTTGGGGGACAGTTGCTTTTTTTTCATTGAAATAGGATCCATATATATGCCCATGCCTAGCATTTCACACAAAACGTCATGACAAAAGTGGCATGGGATCGGTACCTCCTTGATTTATTTTAGAATTTCTTTTAACTCGTAGGTTTGATCTGGATTTGATTTATTACTTTCACGTTTATGGACTTGGTTGAATTATTTTTGCTTCAAACAGAGTTTCAAATGTATTTATAGCTCCTCCATGCTCGACAATTTTTACCATCGATAATTTTATCAATGTCAACCCCAGTAAAAACAAGTTTTTTTCCGGTCGGCTTCATATTTAACCATTCGCCTTTATGTGTACCTTCAGTTAAAATTTCCGAAATAACATAGTCTCC
>JAEYNI010000199.1 GCA_023412635.1 Bacillota bacterium | reverse complement strand
GAAGAGTTTTCAACCCAGAAATATTTCAAGGTAAATATAGAAGAAACAACTATTTTGAGGGTTGGTACTATAAAATTATAGATAAACCCTCAAAAAATATTTTTGCTATTATACCGGGTGTAGCAGTTTCAAAACAAAAGTCACACTCCTTTATACAATTTGTAGATGCCAAAAAAGGATTTTCAGAATATATAAGTTTCCCGAAAGAGGCTTTCAAATATTCTGAAAATGAGCTGGATATTTTACTATTAGATAATCATTTTGATAAATCAGGAATTAGATTAAATCTATCCAGTTCCAATTTAACCCTTATTGGGGAATTGGAGTTTACAGATGTAGTACCTTTTCCGAAAAAACTATTGAGTCCCGGGATTATGGGACCCTTTTCATTTGTTCCGTTTATGGAATGCCATCATGGAATAATAAACATTCATAGCGGCTTGAAGGGATGGATGAACTATAATGGCACTCATGTAGATTTCACTGATGGATACGGGTATATTGAAAAGGACTGGGGGAAGTCCTTTCCCCACTCATGGATATGGCTGCAGACCAATAATTTTTACAGAAGTGATACATCACTGATGTTTTCAATAGCATCAATCCCATGGTTCCATCGGGAATTTGATGGACTTATTGCTTTCCTCAAGATCAATAGTGACTTTCTGAGATTTGCAACCTACACCGGTGCTAAGGTTAAGAAACTTAAAATAGTGGATAAGCTGCTAGACATTTTAATAGAGGATTCAAAATATTTCCTTCGGTTAGAGGTAACGTTTAGCAAGGGAGGGATACTTAAAGCTCCGAAAAAAGGGGTAATGGAGGTTGATTTAACAGAATCTATTACTTCAAAGGTAGAGGTAGAGCTTATTGAAAAGCCCGACAGGGTAGTGTTCAGAGATACTGGAGAGAACACAGGACTTGAACTTGCGGGAAACTACAAAAAATTTCTGACATAACAATTTCAACTGCATGTTAAATAGGGTATACTATTAAAGTAAAATCTTGCTTTGTTATGGGGTTGATTATTGAAAACTTGGGGGTTGCTATGGCTAAATTGTATTTCAGATATGGTGCTATGAATAGTTCAAAAACTGCTAACGCACTTATGGTCAAGTATAATTATGAGGAAAGAGGTCAAAAAGTCCTGCTGTTGAAGCCATCCATCGATAACCGTGATGGCGGCTGTTTAATTAAATCAAGGGCTGGGCTGACTGAAGAATGTCTGCTTATTTACAAAGACAGTAATATTTATGAAGTAGTGCATGGTTATATAGATAAGTATGCTAAAATAAACTGTGTAATAATAGATGAGGCGCAGTTCCTGACAAAACAGCAGGTTTACCATTTGACAAGGCTTGTGGACAATGACAGGATTCCTGTTATTTGCTACGGTCTTCGAGCCGATTTCAGGGGAGAACTTTTTGAGGGTAGTCAATACCTTTTGGCATGGGCCGATACAATTGAAGAGGTAAAGACCATATGCTGGTGCGGTAAAAAAGCAATAATGAATGCCAGATATCAGGGCGATAAGATATTAAAAGAAGGCGAACAGGTTGAAGTTGGAGGTAACGACAGGTATATAAGTCTTTGCCGAAGTCATTGGCACGATGGAATACTATCAGATAAGTAAAATTAAGTTTTTTGTTTCCCAGTGTAACACTTTATTTAGGGTTAACATAAATTATTATTAAGACGAAGTAGAATAAAGGAAAGGAGCTTAATAATATGGGAGACGGTAACTTTGGTTGTAACGATAATTTTTGCCACCTGCTGTCAAAATATATCGGTGAAACTGTGACTATATTTACAAAGAGTGGAGGCCAGTCCGGCTGCGGATTTACCGGAGTAATATTAGGAGTTAACGAATGTTTTGTCAGATTAATTACAAGAATTGGTCCGGCACCGGGATGTTCACTTGGAAATTCCTGCGGATACAGTGATATGGGCGACAATAATAACGGGCACGGCGGATATGGCAATGGTGGATACGGCTGCAATTTCAATCAGAACTATGGCGGATACGGCAATGGCAACGGCACACCGGTATATAATGTCGGATCAGTAACAGATATTCCATTAAATAGTATAGCTTCATTTGTTCATAATGCAGTATAGTGAAACCCAATAAAATGGTAGGATTTATTCCTATCATTTTTTTTGCCTGGGGAATCTTATTGCCGGAACAGTTTTAGTAATGTATAATTTACAGAATAAATGCAATTTAAGTTAAAAAATACAAAAAAACAGATTATTGGTAACGGAGGGGCTGTATGGAATGTAAGTTGGGGGAGTATAGGATCAGCAACGACAAGTCCTTGTTGTCAACTCATAAGATTAAATCTCTCTTGGAAAAAAGTTATTGGGGAAATCAAAGATCTATTGAGACTATTGAAAATGCAATTAAAAACTCTGATGCTTACGGCATTTACTTTGGCAGCGAGCAAATAGGCTTTGCAAGAGTTGTATCAGATAAGTCTACAATGTATTGGCTCTGTGATGTGATAATAGATGAGAAATACAGAGGAGAGGAACTTGGTAAGAGTCTTGTTAAATGTATTACTGAGTCTGAGGAGTATAAGGATTTGAGAGGCATTCTCGCAACAAAGGATGCTCATGGCTTGTACGAAAAATATGGTTTTGTAAAGGCTGAACAAGGAAGATTTTTGATTAGACCTAAATACTAGAAATATATATCGGAATTCTTAATGATTCTAAATAATTAAAATTGGATTACTTTAAGACAGGAATACTTTAAGATTCTTTACATATAATCTGTAATATGTTACAATCCAAGAAACATGTTGCGGGGGGACCTGGGAATAATTCCTGAGGTTGAGAAGGTAGAACCTGACCCTTAGAACCTGTCGGTTAACACCGTTGAAGGGAAGCAAATCAAAATTAGGACTTATTTTGATTAAAGCGTTTGCCCTTTGGGGTGAGCGTTTTTTTACTGTAT
>JAEYNI010000167.1 GCA_023412635.1 Bacillota bacterium | reverse complement strand
AATCAATTTTAAAGGATAAAATTCAAAGAAACAGTGAAAACCAAAAAACTGATGTAAAAAATCACATCAGCTATTTTAGGCACAAAAGTTTAAAATTTAATTGCCACCGCAGTAGCGGTTTAGTTCTCTAAGAAGATAGCGACGGAGTAAGTTGAACTTTGGAAACTGAATATTTTGGTATTGGTTGAAACTTGACATCGTAATATTCCAGATGTAGTATTATTTGTAACAAATTACTTCAAGTCTGAATTATATATTTTCAAAGCGAAGAGTATTTACAGTGCGATTTATATATATAATTTGCAACTTCAAGTTGCGTATTCGCAAAGTGAGGTTGGTAGAAATGTACAAAATGAGCCTCTATAATTTTCATATAAAGTATCGATAAGGAGGAATACCCATTGAGTTTTGCAGATAATTTGCGGAAAGTAAGAAAAGAAAGAAATATATCACAAGAGGATTTGGCTGAATCATTGAATGTGAGCAGGCAGGCAGTATCTAAGTGGGAACAGGGAATCGGTTATCCTGAAATGGAAAAAATGATTATGCTTGCCAAAGAATTAAATATATCTTTGGATTACTTAATATCTGGCGAAAGTGAAGATCTAAAGCAACAAAAACAAGAAGGTTTCTCTACTGGAAAAATAATGATAAGAACCCATGATGACAAAAAAATAGTAAGTTGCTATAAGGTTTTATCGGCTTCTTTATCCACTCCAGTTTTTAAGAGCAAAACAGACGAACCTAAATATGCCCTGTTTGGTGTTGATGGTTCTTCGCTTCTTGGAGAAAATAAGACGCTTTTAGGCTGGTATGCAGATAAAGACGGAATCCAGAACGAAATGAATGCTATTTCTGCTGCATTAAAAAATGGGGATACTTTCTATGAATTGAGATATGCTGCAAAGGTAAAGAGTGGTTTTTTTAGTATTAAACTTTATAAGTAATAGATTAAGAATCTGTACGACACATTCAGTTACCTTGTGATATGATGATTATTGGAGCCGATAATGTTGTAAAAGTGGTAGAAAATCCCAATAAAAATAAGCTTCAGATATTGTTATAGATTATAGCTTGATAAGGGAGGAGGCAGCAATGAAGCGAGTATTAATCTTAATTATGCTTCTTTTACTGACTTCATGTACAGTTACTGACACTTCTCAAAGTAGTATCAATGAAAATAACATGATAACGAGTGAAAATAAAGAGTCAGATATTTCAAATGATAAAGAAGATAAATCAAATGCTAAAAAAGATAAATCAGAGGATAAAGAAGTAATTAAAACTGATGTAAATGAGAATATTGAAAGTCTGATTAATAAAAGTGGAAGTTCAGTTCAGGAACGTATCAGGGTTCCCGAAGGCTTTGAAAGAGTTAAGACAGAGAAAAACTCATATGGTCAATATTTGCGAGATTTACCTCTAAAGCCTGATGGTTCTGACATAAAACTTTATAATGGTGAAGTGACGAATAAAGATGTGCATGTAGCTGTTCTTGATATTGATGTTGGGACACGGGATTTACAGCAATGTGCTGATGCTGTTATAAGATTAAGAGCAGAGTATTTGTATGGTCAGGGTTTGTATGAAAAAATACACTTTAATTTTACGAATGGATTTAATGCTGATTATCTAAACTGGATGAATGGAAAGAGGATTGCAATCGATGGGAATAAAACCCATTGGATTAATAAAACGGGATATTCAAAAGAATACAGCAGCTTTAGGAAGTATCTTGACGTAGTTTTTGCATATGCAGGAACTCTTTCCCTTTCAAAAGAGATGAAAAACATCTCAATAGAAGCTATGCAAATTGGAGATATCTTCTTGAAGGGAGCTTCTCCTGGACATGCTGTTATCATTCTCGATATGGCAGAGAACAAGAAGACAGGAGAAAAAATATTTACGATAGCACAGAGCTATATGCCTGCACAGGATATTCATATTCTTAAAAAATCTCGGAGACCAACAGCTAAGTCCGTGGTACCCAGCAACGTTTGGTGAAGTGCTGAGCACTCCTGAATGGGAGTTTGAAAAGAGCCAGTTGATGAGATTTCAAGACTAAATACTGAAAATACTTATACTTTAAAAATAGTCTTACATTATTTATATATTAAATATAGATAATTGTTATTACAAAATAAAATTATTTTGCTAATTTACAGAATATCCCTCCAGATTTGAGCATAACAATTAACTAGGACAGATATACCTTAAGTCAATTGCTGCTAATTCATACGCGATTGGCTATGTAAATAGTTAATAATTGGAGGGACCTTGGTGAGAAAAAAGTCATTAATGGGATACATCTTAGCAATAGCTATAATGCTAATGCCTGCAGCAGTATTTGCTGATTCAGATGAAGCCGCAGTTGAGGCTTCTGCAAAGTATGACTCTGTAGCGGTTAACAAACTCGTAGCAAAAACAAATGTATTGGATCTCAAGGCTAAATCTGCCGTTTTAATGGATGGGGCTTCAGGAAAAATACTTAATGAAAAGAACAGTCATGAAAAGCTTCCTATAGCTAGTGTTACTAAGGTTATGTCAATGCTTTTAGTAATGGAAGCAGTAGATTCGGGAAAGCTTTCATTTGAGGATAAAGTCAGTGTATCAGACTATGCAGCAGGTATGGGAGGGTCACAGGCTTATCTTGAAGCAGGCGAAGAGTTTACAGTTACAGAGATGATGAAGGCTCTTGCAATTCACTCATCTAATGACGTTACGGTTGCTCTAGCCGAAAAGGTCAGCGGAAGTGAGGAAAGCTTTGTTGCAGATATGAATAGAAAAGCTGCTGAACTTGGAATGAAGGACACTCAATTCCTGGATTGTACTGGGCTTAATGATGAAGGGTACAGCTCTGCACATGACATTGCAATAATGTCCCGTGAATTGGTTATGAAGCATCCTAAAGTATTAAAGTTTACAGGAACCTGGCAGGACACCTTTAGAAACGGAACCTTTAAGCTTGATAATACAAATAAATTAATCAGGTTTTATGCAAATACCGATGGCTTGAAAACAGGCTTTACAAACAAGGCTGGGTTTAATCTTACTGCAACTACCAATCGAAATAACTTAAGGCTTATAGCAGTAGTACTTGGAGAGCCAGATTCAAATACAAGATTCGCTGAGGCAAGAAAACTTCTTGACTATGGATTTGCAAACTATGAAAGGGTAGCCCTTGATAAAAAGGGAGAACTTGTAGGCAATATCATTGTTAAAAAGGGCATAAAGCTTCAGGTCACAGCAGCCTATGGGAGTGATACAAGCGTATTGGTTGCAAAAGGCGAAAAAGGAAAAATAGAAAAGGAAGTAAAACTGGTGCCGGAATTAACTGCACCTATAGTTAAGGATCAGAAGGTAGGAGAAATTATATATAAAATCGATAGCGAAGAAGTAGGAAGATACGATCTTGTGGCAAATGATAGTGTTAACAAGGTATCGTTTACAAAACTGTTCGCCAGGTTGGTAGTAAGATGGTTTAGCGTGGGGAGAGCGTAAAGCTCTCCTTTTTTCATCTGGTAAATAACGTGAAAAACACATGTGGAAAGGCATCGTGACTTTCACGGAGAGAAAAGCCATACATGTCTTTTCAGTACTATTTGTGTACATGCCATGCGCGTAGATAGGAGATAATATTAACTTCAATATAACTTATTGATCATTCTATATTTATTAAGACTAAAATATGATATTTGCTAAAAAACTAAAAACAATATTGACAATCGGAGAAATTATCCTTCCAAGAAAGCCGCTAATTGCAAGTAAAATGAATATAAACATTCCGTACTGTTCAAGAAGGTTAAAAATACGATATCGCCAGGTGTTAAAAATATTTGAAATTACATGATAACCGTCAAACATCGGAAATGGGATCATGTTTAAAACAAACAGTACAACATTTATTCTTGCTGTTATCATCAATACCAAATAAATATTATTCCAAAGGGCTTGATTATTTGTAAGCAATCCGGATAATATATAAAGCTTTAAAAGAACAAGAAATACAATGGCAATTAATAAATTCATAAATGGTCCTGCAACTGAAACCAATATATCATCTCTTCTTGGTTTTTTATAATTTCTGGGATTTGTCATAACAGGCTTAGCCCAGCCAAATCCAGCAATCAACATGACAATAAATCCGATTATATCAATATGCGATCTGGGGTCAAGAGTAATTCTTCCCTGGGATCTGGGAGTGGGATCGCCAAGCCGGTCAGCCATTTTTGCATGAGCAAACTCGTGGAATACAAAACCTAATAGTAACCCTGGAAGTGTCAATAGAATATTTATCAAATTAAAATTATTTAACATAGTATTAAACATAAATAACCTCCATGAGCCGCGTAGCAGCCATAAAATGTGATGAAATTTGTCTACTCCAATATCCGCTATAAGGCGAATAAAGGAGGTTAATTGGCCATGTGCGCTTTCAAAGTATTGCAAATACTTTGAATGTTTCGCACGGCCATAAATTCATAGGTTAGTTTGGAAGACGAGCTTTAGCGAAGTATTTCAAACTAACCTCCGTTAATAGCCTAGATGATTATTTTATTTTACGTGAAGTTTGCTAAAAAGTCTACCAGGCTGATTATTATTGTAATTATTGCCCCTTTTATGATAATATAAGTTGGTTGGGAAAATTCAGATTACAAGTATTTTATGAGATTGAGGTACCCTGCTAATGCCGGGAGGACTCATAATAATTCGGTATAAAATTAAAGCGTAACACGCTACGGAGATAAAATGGAAAGCGCTCTTACAAAAGCATGTACACTTAAACTTGATAACTTCGAAGGCCCTTTCGATCTGTTATTCCATCTGTTTGAAAAAAATCAGGTGGACATATATGATATTCCAATTAATGCTATAACAGATCAGTACCTTGATTATTTATATACCATGCAGCAGCTTGATCTTGAAGTGGCAAGCGAGTTTCTTGTAATGGCATCAACATTATTGCATATTAAGTCAAAGATGCTTTTACCCGATAAGAAGGAACAGAAGGAAGAGGAACTTGACCCGAGAGAAGAACTGGTCAAAAGGCTTATTGAATATAAACGGTATAAGGAGTTTACAAAAGACCTTAAGGAACTTGAAAAAAAGTGGGATACCGTTGTTTTCAGACTGCCGGAAACACTTGATCTTCCGGTCAGAGAGGAAGTTCTGGAGATTGACCCTCAGATACTCAGACAACAGTATTTGGCCATCCTTGACAGGAATAAAAAGAAGATAAATGCAGGAGCCAAAAATATTACAAAGCTTGTAGAACATGAGAAGGTCTCATTGAGAAGTAAAATGAGGGATGTTATCAAACAGCTCTTAAACAAAGTTTCTTTTAAGTTTTCTGAACTGTTTTCACTGAAAACCAAATCCAAGACTGAGGTTGTTACAGGTTTCATGGCAGTACTGGAGCTTGCCAAAATGAACAAGGTAAAAATTGTTCAAAAGCAACAGTTTTCCGATATACATATTGTCGGTAACAGAGAGTCTGGTAGTGAAAGAGACAATATCGATTTTTATAATGAGATTGACGATAATGTGAAGGAGTTTTAAATGGATATAAGTACAATTGAAAGTATTATAGAAAGTCTTATATTCTCCTATGGAGATGCTTTATCACTTGATAAGATATGCGAAATTCTTGAACTGGACAGAAAAACTGCAAGAAACCTCATGAAGAATTTTATTGATAGTTACAACAGTGCAAACAAGGGAATTATCATTCGCGAATTGAACGATAAATACCAGATGTGTTCCAACCCAAATTATTACGAATTTGTTGTAAAGCTATATCAGATAAGGCAAAAACAGGCGTTGTCACAGGCGGCATATGAGGTGTTATCCATCATTGCCTATAATCAGCCCATTACTAAGGGGAAGATTGAGCAGATCAGAGGGGTAAATTCCGACAGTGCCGTTACAAGACTGCTGGAAAGAAATCTGGTAAAAGAAGCTGGGAAGTTGGATGTCCCCGGCAGGCCAAGACTTTATGAAACAACAGATGAGTTCTTAAAATGCTTTGGCTTCAAGTCAATCAGGGATTTACCAATGCTTGATATACAGGATTTAAGTGAATTGAATCTGGAAGAGATTATTGAAGAAGATTTTAAATAATGAAGTACGGGGTTTTTTTACGAAATTGAGTTAATGGATTTTAAATGTATATATTAAAAATGATTATAATAAAAATGAATTGATTCAAATAGAAAATATATGTCAAAAATAACCAAGAGGTGATATCTCTCTTGGTTATTTTTTTAGTTATTGTATTTGTTCTAGTACTAATAATAATTTTAATAATATGGCAATGTAAGCTTACTATAGGCTTTACCTTAAAGATGGATAATCTGGTATCTTCGGTCTATGTAACTATTTACCTGCTCGGAAAGTTCCCTGCTAAAAAAATAATGGTTTATCCTCGGGATGAAGGCAAAAAGAATAAGGAAAAACCAAAGAAAATCCGTAAAAAAGTTGATTTGAATCAGCTTAAAGAAAGTGCATGGTTACTAATTAAGCTTTTCTATAAAAGTGTTATTTTGAAGAAATTTAAGTTACATGTCAGAGAAGGCACCGGAGATGCCTGCCAAACCGCCCTGTTATATGGGCTTCTATGGACTCTGACAGGTTTTATCCCCGGCAGGCTCTTTAATAATTTTGATGTAGAGGAAAAAGAAATCAGAATTGATCCGGACTTTAAGGAAAAAGTTTGGAAACTGGAGTTCGATTGCATATTTAGCCTAAAAATTGTAAATATTATATCCATAGTTAAAGAAATAATAAAATTGAGTTTAAAAAATAGAAAAGGTGGTGGTGCTGATGTCAGATCATCCGATAGAAGGTCTCATGACTACAGCAATGCAAAGTATTAAAGAAATGGTGGATGTAAACACCATAGTTGGAGATGCTGTTCAGGCTCCCGATGGTACAGTTATAATACCTATATCTAAAGTTAGCTTTGGTTTTGCTGCAGGTGGAGGAGATTATTCTACAGATAAGGATTCTCCTGGTGCGCAGGGTGATAAGAAGCTTCCGTTCGCGGGTGGCAGTGGTGCCGGAGTATCAATTAATCCTGTTGCATTTATGGTTTGCGGTCAAAATCATATAAAGCTTCTTCCCGTTAATGTGAATTCCTCAGTTGAAAAAATATTGGACTTGATTCCAGAACTTATTGAAAAAGCAAATGAAGCGTTAAAGGATAAAATGAATAAGAAAAACGAATGCGGCAAGAAGAAAGACAATCAAAATACAGTTCAAAACCCCAATATTGATGGATAGCAATTAAAAAGCGGGAGGATAATCCCGCTTTTTTAGTGCACAGGAATTAAATATTATCTATTCTTTGATTTGGATGCTAATTTCTTGCTTGACGCATCACATATAATATAAAATAATTGTTATTGGAATAAATAATCTGACACATAGAAATATTTACTAATATGAAAATCTAAAATTTAATGAAAAATTGCGGGGAATGTTTATGGAGCATATGAGATTGCAAAAATTTCTGGCTCATGCCGGTGTTGCCTCCAGGAGAGCTTCAGAAGAACTGATAAAACAGGGGAGAGTAGCTGTTAATGGCAAAATAATAACTGATATGGGCATAAGCGTAAATGAAAATGATACTGTTGCTGTTGATGGTAAAAATATTTCAAATTGTGAAGCAAATGATAAAATTTATGTCATACTCAATAAGCCTGAGGGCTATGTATCAACAGCCAGTGATCAATTCGGGAGACCAACCGTCATTGATCTTGTCAGTGAAATTAAATGTCGGCTATATCCGGTAGGAAGGCTGGACTATGATACTTCCGGCCTGATTATTCTGACAAATGACGGAGAATTTACATACCGATTGACGCACCCCAAGCATGAAATTGATAAAGTCTATGAAGCTTTGGTTTCAGGTGTGCCATCAAAATCCGAACTGGAGCAGTTTAAAGCTGGATTAAAAATTGATGATTATGTTACTTCACCTGCCGGGATTGAGATAATAGATGTAAAAGGCAAAGATGCGGTTATTCAAGTTACAATTCATGAAGGAAAAAACAGACAGGTCAGAAAAATGTGTGAAGCTATAGGCCACAAAGTTTTGTCCTTAGAGAGGATTTCTATAGGGCCTATAGCTCTTGGTGATCTGCCAGCAGGAAAATGGAGAAGACTTACTCCTGACGAAGTAAAAAGCCTTTATTAATAGCTGTTGAAGGAATAAAGTCCAACTATAACAACTATTAATAAAAAAGCAATATAGATTACAGAGAGTGCAATACCAATAATTGCAAATATTCCTTGTATTTTAAAGTACTTATTTAAATATGTAAAGAAATCATTCAGGGTAAATTGGTTATTGTAATCTTTATAGGCTTTTAAACTTTTAGAGGCATTTGTTAGGCCTATACCTGAAAAAATCATTGGTATTCCAATAGCAGCTGTAATTATTCCGATACATGTTATAGCCCCAACAACTATTGTATATATACCCATAAATTTCATCCAGCCGGAGAGGCTGTCAATTATGGATGGTGCCATGTAAGAATTCTGGTTATTATGAAAGTTATTATTGTTATTGATGTATCCAGGGTTGAAATCATTATTAGGGTTATTATTGCCTGAAACGTACTGATTGTTTGGAATATTGTTATAACCTGCTTCAGGGGGAGTATTTTCAACTGTATTGTTGAAATCTGTCGGATTATCCATGAGCTATCTCTCCTTAGGTAAATAATATTTAGGTGTTTTGATTATATCATAGAGGTGTATTAGCTGCAATTGGAAGACAAATGAAATCCTTAATAAATTATACATTTTTTGTCGGAGGTAATTATGTACATACTCAAGAATTCTTTAACACAGTCTCATCAGATTATTTCAAGTATAGTTGAAAAGGGAGATCTGGTTGTTGATGCAACTGCCGGAAATGGAAATGACACAGTATTTCTTGCTGAGCTTGTTGGCGAAGAGGGTATGGTTTATTCCTTTGATATTCAGAAACAAGCTCTTTGTTCAACAGATAAGAAACTACAGGATAAACAGTTGAAAAGTAGAGTAAAGCTTATTAATGATGGACACCAAAATATAAAAAAATATATAACAGAGCCGATAAAAGCTATTATGTTTAATCTCGGGTACCTACCTGGAGGAAATCATTCAATCGGAACAAAAGGATGTACTACCATTGGAGCCATTAAGGGTGGAATGGAACTCCTGGCAGTACACGGTATTATCAGTATTGTCGTATATTATGGGGGAGACAGCGGCTTTGATGAGAAAAATGAAGTTATGGATTTTATAAAGACTATAGATTGTAAGAAATTTACTGTAATGAGAACTGACTTTGTAAATCAGATAAATTGTCCGCCTATTCTAGTTTGCATTGAAAAGATCAAATAATCCGAACTTTATCAGAAAAAACCCCTAAGAAAGTGAATTTCACTTTTTTCTCAGGGGCTTACACAAATCAGGAAATGAGAGCAATAAAAGTATTATTTCTCTGTATAAATTATACTGAATAATACCATCCAATATGTAAATATGCGAAAGATGTAAGGTAGATG
>JAEYNI010000140.1 GCA_023412635.1 Bacillota bacterium | reverse complement strand
CAGCATGGAAATCACAGTTTCTCTCAGGTATGATGCCTCCGGTAATGGGCTTCATTGGCAATATCGGTTATGTATTTGTAACAATACTTGGAGGTTGGCTGACAATAAAGGGAACAATTAAGGTAGGAGATATTGTTTCTTTTGTACAGTACGTAAGAAACTTCCAACAGCCAATTGGTCAGGCTGCACAGATTGCAAATATTCTGCAGTCAACAGCTGCGGCAGCTGAAAGAGTCTTTGCCTTCCTTGCCGAAGAAGAAGAACCAAAGGATGTTGAAAATCCTGCAAGTACTCAAGCTGTAACCGGCGAAGTTAAATTTGAAAAGGTTCATTTTGGATACAACCCTGAAAATATAGTAATAAATGATTTCTCTGCTGAAATTAAACCCGGTCAGAGGGTTGCTATAGTTGGGCCAACCGGAGCAGGGAAAACTACAATTGTTAAATTGCTGATGCGTTTTTATGACCTCAACAGCGGAGATATATTTATTGATGGTATAAATTCAAAGGACTTCAGGAGAAATGATCTGAGAGATATGTTTGGTATGGTGCTCCAGGACACCTGGCTGTTTAACGGCACCATAATGGAAAACATCCGTTACGGAAGGCTCGATGCAACTGATGAAGAGGTTATAAAAGCTGCCAAGGCGGCACATGCCCACCATTTTATCAAGACACTACCTGATGGATATAATATGGTTCTGAATGAAGAGGCCAACAACGTGTCACAGGGACAGAAACAGCTTTTGACCATTGCCCGTGCCATACTGTCAGATCCAAAGATATTGATACTGGATGAAGCGACCAGCTCAGTTGATACCAGAACCGAAGTGTTAATACAAAAGGCCTTGGAAAACCTGATGAAAAACAGAACCAGCTTTATCATTGCGCACAGGCTTTCAACCATCAGAGATGCTGATTTGATTCTGGTTATGAAAAACGGTGATATTGTTGAGCAGGGTACACATGAGGAATTACTGAAGACAGGCGGGTTCTATGCGCAGCTGTACAATAGTCAGTTTGAAGAGGCCGAAGCTTCGTAAACAATAGATACGATTATAATATTGCATTTATGAGACAATAAGACTATAATAAAGTTAGTTAAATGGAGATAGGCATGGGCGCCAGTCGTAAAGACTTGGCGCCCTTTTTAAGCTTGTAGGAATTCAAATGTTTTAAGCTTATCCTACGGCTTATTCATATTTACCAACACTAAACAGATTTCTTGATTTGGTGTAAAATGCAGCCCCATAACTGCATTTTATATATAGTTGCCAAATGGGATGCGTATGCATTTCTTTGACCGTGTAAGGGTGCAGTAATGGCACCTGTAAGCTCCAACTTAGTGTGAGAAGTAGGTTGGAGCCTCTTTTTGACGCTAGATTTGATTATCTGATGGATTTTTTGGATAGCTGAAATAAAAGGAGGCTCCGTTGTTGATTTCACCTGTCATCCAAGCCTTGCCATTGTGGCGCTTTAGTATCCTCTGACATATTGATAGCCCGACCCCTGATCCCTCGAATTCCTTCGATGAATGCAGACGCTGAAACACTTGAAAAAGTCTGGTTGAATATTTCATATCGAATCCGACACCGTTATCTGTAATACAAAAAACATAATCATTCTGATGCTCGGTGTATTCAACTTCAATGATACCTGTCTGACGTGTCCCGGTGTACTTGATAGAATTGGATAATATGTTTGTTACAAGGATTCTAAGCATTATACCGTCACCTGTTATTTCCGGCAGCTCGGGTAATTTTAGATTTATTGTTCTGTGTGGCTGAGCCAGTATTAATTCTTCAAATACACTTCTGAATAATTGGTTCAGATCGATGGGCTCAAGCCTTATCTCCATTTCACACATACGTGAGAACTCAAGGAGGTGGTTAATAATATCTGTAAGTTCGGAGGACTTTTTATGTATATTATTAATAAGTGCGTTACCATCGTCTCCAAGTTCGTCATAGTAATCAAGATAGAGATATTCTATAAGCTTACTTATTGAAAGCAGAGGCGCTTTTAGGTCATGAGCGATGGAATAGCAAAAACTGTCAAGCTCCTTGTTAGCTAGAAAAAGATACTCTGCCTGGGCTTTGAGCTTTATATGTGTATTGACTCTTGCAAGGAGTTCAGTAGGGTTGAAGGGCTTTGTGACGTAATCCTGAGCACCTGCTTCAAAGCCATTTTTTATACTATCTTCATCGCCACTTGAAGTTAAAAAAATGACGGGAATATTCTTATATTCATCACTTTCTTTGATGATTCTGCATAATTCAAAACCATTTATCTCGGGCATGAAAATATCTAAAAGAATAAGATCCGGCTTATGTTTTTCAAGGGCCCTTAGTGCCGTGAGACCTTTCGTTGCAACTCGAACCTTATAGTTATGGCTCTTCAAAACCACCATTGCCATTTCAATTTGCTCAGGAGTATCGTCGACTATCAGTATTTCATATGTATTGATGGAATTGTCACTTTTCAAATTTGCCTCCTGTCCCATCCTCGCCGGGTCAATAGACAGAACTAAAGGTGACCGCTGCGATTAATTGATTATTCTGGAAATAAACTTGTATTATATTCTACAACATAAAATTTAAATAGCCAACTGTAAATAAGTGTTTGCTTTTTTTGAATGTAATTTATATAATAAAATAAAAAAGGCAAGGGTGCCAGGTCATTAGTAAAAAAATGACTTGTGCGCCCTTTTTTGTTTAGTATATTGCTACTTTTGGGGGGTGTCAGGGTTGAAGACTCAGATAGCTATAAAGCAATCCACGATAAGCTGTCTTATACTGGGGGTTTTTCTGTTAATAGCTGTCTTACTGATAGGCAGTATTGTTTATATGCGTGCAAGTATAGAAGCAGAACAGGCAGCAGAAAAGAGAAGAACAGAATTCAAACAGCTTGGGCTGAATTTGGCGGATGCTTCTGACTACCTCACAGATGAGGCCAGAAAATACGCAATAACTACAGATATGGCACACCTTCATAGATATTGGGAGGAGATTAATAGCACTAAGACACGTGATAAAGTAATATTAAAGCTGAAAGAGCTCGAATCCCCCGAAGAAGAACTGAAACTGCTGGCAAGGGCAAAACAGCATTCGGATGCTCTTGTGAATACAGAAAGAAGGTCCATGAGGTTGGTACTGGAGGCGTTTATGGTGCCTGAAAAGGAAATGGTACCGGAAGTGGCAAGCTACCGACTTAGCGCTGAGGATAAGAACCTTGACAGCGATGAGAAGTTAAATAAGGCTCGGGAAATAATGTTTGATGCTAAGTATGATTCAGATAAAAAGGATATTATGGAGCCAATCGCAAGCTTTCAGAAAGTAATGAATGCAAGGCTGGAAAATGAACTGTATGCAGCAAGAGAAGCTACTTCTAAAGCAGCGGTAGTTCAAATAGTATTAGCCCTGATAATAATGTGTGTTATTGGACTACTGATAAGTACATTATTTAAATACTTTACATATCCCATTAACAGTTACACTAAACTTCTTAGAAAGTTTACCTTTGAGGATGATAAATTCAGTCTGACTCCTGAGGGAACCCTTGAACTGCAACAATTGGCCACTACTT
Source organism: Bacillota bacterium (assembly GCA_023412635.1). GTDB lineage: Bacteria > Bacillota > Clostridia > Acetivibrionales > DSM-1351 > Ruminiclostridium. Next base: position 4,221 of record JAEYNI010000140.1, on the reverse strand, counting down.
TTAATGAACTTTATTTTTCCTTCCACGATGAGCTTCAAAAGAGAATGGAGGCTGAACGAACCATGAGGGAGGCGAAAGAGGAAGCTGAGCTGGCGAACAATGCCAAGAGCCAGTTCCTGGCAAGCATGTCTCATGAGATAAGAACACCGATAAATACTATAATGGGCTATCAGTTTCTGCTGAATGAAACCTGTCTTGAAAGAAGACAAAAAGAATACTGTGATAAAATCGGAATGGTTGCAAACAACCTCTTGGGACTTATAAACGGTATATTGGATTTTTCCAAAATCGAAGCAGGGAAAATGCTGCTGGAAAATACAGAATTTGATATAAATCAGGCAGTTCACGACATATATGGAATGATAATTATGGAAGCAGGCAAAAAAGGGCTTAAGTTGGATTTGAAAATGAATGATCTGATTCCCGGAGTTTTATTCGGCGATGTTACAAGACTAAAACAAGTTATTCTTAATTTACTTTCCAATGCTATAAAATTTACTGATAAAGGCTCAATTACCATGAGCTTGGATTTTACCCCTAAAGACAGCGGTCGAATAATTGTCTGTTTCACCGTAAAGGACACAGGTATAGGCATAGCAAAGGAACATCAGGAATTTATATTTGAATATTTTACACAGGGAGATGCTTCAACAACAAGAAAATACGGCGGTACCGGTTTGGGACTTGCAATCAGCAAAAGGATAGCTGAATTGATGAATGGTTCTATAAGGGTTGAAAGTGAACCGGGAAATGGCTCCTGCTTTATATTTACAGCTGAATTTGCTGTATCTGCAAATGCTCTTCATTTTCAGGAGGAGAATGCCAGTAAATTATACCAGAAAGAGTTTAAGGGTAAAAAGCTGCTCCTTGTTGAGGATAACAAGATTAACCTACAAATGACCGGAGAAATATTGAAGGTTATGGGCTTTAAGACTTATACAGCGGATAGTGGCCCTACCGCCCTTGAACTTGTTAAGGAAAATTTATTTGATGTAATACTTATGGACATACGTATGCCGGATATGGATGGATATGAAACTACTAAAAACATCAGAAGCCTTGAAAATGGCAAAAAAACTGCAATAATCGCTCTTACAGCTGATGCAGTTGATGGTGTGGAGGAAAAAGCCAAATTAGCCGGAATGAATGGGTTTTTAACTAAACCCATATATCCCGGAAAGCTTACTCAAATGATTAAAACTTTTATTTTCTCAGAGGGCGAAAGTTCGGAGATCAATATTGATAAGACTACTGATACTATTTGTACTTATGGTATTCAGCCTGAGTCCGGTAGATCCATTTTTGAAAGCGGAATAGCAAGGCTTGGCGGTAACACCCGACAATATTCTGAAATACTAAGAGAATTTGTTGACAGACACAAAGAGGATGCTAAAAAAATAGAACTTCTTTTTCTAGCAAGGAATTATACAGAGTTTGAAGATATGATTCACAAGCTAAAGGGTCTGACTGGAAATTTCGGAGCTTACCGGCTATCTGAACTGTGTAAAAAGCTGGAATGTGTAATAAAAGCAAAGGAGTCCCAGACTGCAATACAGGACCTGATTAATGAAATAGAAGAAGAGCTTAGTAAATTCTGTTACGAGGCTGAGGCCTTTTTTGTAAACATTTATAAAGAGAAAAGCAGAAATTCAACGACGGCCGATGAAAATTTCCAACAAATAATTACAAACCTGTATAACTATATAGTTATAGCCGACGCAGAGGCTAAAGAATACTTCCTGCTTAATTCACCGACAATTAAGGAGAATCTTGATGAATTGACTTTCCAGCAGCTAAAGCAGGCTATAATTAATTTTGATTTTGAAAAAGCTGAGCCGTTATTAGAAAGGCTCCATGTAAACATATAGAAATGATACTGGCACAGGACACGGTTTAAACATTAGTAAGGGTGGTAATGAAATGTACAAGGTATTGATTGTAGATGATGATCTGGCAACTTTATATTTGCTGAAAAGATTTAAAAAATGGAGTGAATTTGGATTCCTTATTGAAGGCGAGGCCTCTGACGGTAGAGAAGCATTGCAGAAGCTGTATGAAAGCAGTTTTGACCTCATTATTACCGATATAAAGATGCCCGGTATGGATGGAATAGAATTTATTCAGGAACTGCGAAGTAAAAACATTTATACCTGTGTGATTTTTTTAAGTACTCACAGCGACTTTCAGTTCGCTAAGCAGGGTATTAGATTCGGGGTGTTCGAATATCTGACAAAACCTGTAGATGAGGAAATTCTATCCGATATACTGGTAAGAGCCAAAGCGGTCATAGACGCAAAAAATGAGCAGGAGGCAAAATTTAACGAACTGGAGAAAGTACAAGAAGAGGAAAACGCCGTGTATTATCCGTTAGACCATGAAAACCAGCTTATATCCTTTATCCTTGCCGGTGACCCGAAAATTGAAGAGGCTTCAACAGAGGCCTTGAACGAGATATGTAACCTGTATGACAATAATATGCTAAAGGTAAGGGTTCTGGTCAATTCTTTACTGTATAATATAAGGGCAAAGCTTGACGATAAATTTCCATGGCTTAAAAGAATAGAAGGTATCAGCACTTTTCCCGACATAAAAGATCTGACAGAAATAAAAGACATAGAAAAGGAATTTACTTCACAGCTTACAAGTATGCAGAAAAAAGTCCAGAAGTACCACCTCAATCATCCTGACAGCATGATCAGAAAAATTTGTCAGTGCATCATAGATAATATTGAAAATGAAATTAATCTTGAGTTTATAGCAAATGAGGTACATATTAGTAAGGATTATGTGGGCAAACTTTTTAAGCAGAAAGTATCCTGCAATTTTAATGACTATGTGACGAAAATTAAAATGGAGCATGCAAAATATTTAATTTTATCGGGTGATTACAAAAACTACGAAATAAGCGAAAAGCTTGGATATAAGAAGACTGACTATTTTTCAGCCCTGTTTAAGGCGTACACGGGATTGACGCCGATGGAGTACAAAAAATGCAATTTTTGAAATTGAAAATTGCAGATTTAAGGGGTAAAATTCCTTTTTTTTGGTGTTTTCTATTTATTGATTTAACAGTATGATAAATGTGTAAGGAGGACATAGGAACAAAAACTGTGTTCTCAGAAAAAATTAATATTTTGTAGCTAAGGCGCTATGGGAATGACCTTTACGCAGATAGAATGTCTGCTGTAAATGCATTACTTATAGCGCTTTTTGTTTAACCCGGACAATTAATATCAACTAGGCTATTGATTGGGGTTAGCAGTAGCTTGATCAAAAGGATTATACATTTATGGCCATAAATAGTATGTTTTATCACTTAAACTTACACTGAAATAATCAATTAATGAAAATTAGAAGACACTGAAAACGGAAAGGTGGTCGCAAATATGAAAAAGAAATGGTTGGCATTAGGATTAAGTATATCAATAGCATTATCAGCATTACTGGGAGGCTGTGGAGGAAGTACAGACACCTCGTCATCAGCAGCTGTTTCATCGGGCTCGGCTTCAACATCCGCCGAAACATCCTCCGGTGACACAATAAAAGTAGGTATCCTCCATTCCTTGAGTGGTACCATGGCAATCAGTGAAGTATCAGTTAAGGATGCTGAAATGATGGCAATTGAAGAAATAAATGCAGCAGGTGGCGTGCTCGGTAAGAAAATTGAACCGATTATAGAAGACGGTGCGTCAGATTGGCCAAAATTCGCTGAAAAAGCAAAGAAACTATTGCAAAATGACAAGGTAGCAACGGTATTCGGCTGTTGGACCTCTGCCAGCCGAAAGGCGGTACTGCCGGTATTTGAAGAGAATAATGGACTGTTATGGTACCCGGTGCAGTATGAAGGGATGGAGTCCTCTCCAAATATATTCTACTCCGGAGCTGCCCCAAATCAGCAGATTGTACCTGCTGTGGAGTGGCTACTGAAAAATAAGGGCAAGAAGTTCTTCCTGCTCGGTTCCGATTATGTGTTCCCAAGAACGGCAAATAAGATTATAAAGGCACAGCTCGCAGCCATGGGCGGTGAGTTGATAGCTGAAGAGTATACTCCTTTAGGTCATACCGACTATAGCACAATTATAAATAAGATTAAGTCTGCCAAACCTGATGTTGTTTTTAACACACTGAACGGTGACAGTAATGTTGCATTCTTTAAGGAATTAAAAGCATCTGGAATAACCCCGAAGGATCTTACAACCTGTTCAGTCAGTGTTGCGGAAG
>JAEYNI010000090.1 GCA_023412635.1 Bacillota bacterium | reverse complement strand
AAAATATTGATTACTCCAAGTTTCGGGAAGACATTGATAAGATGAAGGCTATTGAGTTTATCAATCTGTGTCTGGATTCCCTTTACAGAAAATATGTTAACATGGCTAAGGGGAAAGCTTCCAAACTATCAATTGAGGAGACTGAAGCCATGGTAAAGGAACAATACGAATTTGTGGACATGATAAAAAATGGTATATATAAAAAGAGTTAATACCAGGATTTAATACAGAAATGACAGAATTTTAATTCGTTAACATTACAAATTATTTAATATAAGGAGACTATAAAATGAAATCCTACAGAAAGGAACTATACTTTAATATACAAAGACGAAGAGCATATATTAATATTACATCACAGGTACAGAATTGTATTGATGAAAGCGGAATAAAAGACGGTATGGTTCTGGTTAATGCTATGAATATAACAGCAAGCGTTTTTATAGATGATGACGAAGCCGGTTTGCATCAGGATTTTGAGAAATGGCTTGAGACCCTGGCACCTGAAAAACCTCACAGCCAATATAATCACAATGGTTATGAAGACAATGCCGACGCACATCTGAAACGACAGATTATGGGCCGGGAGGTTGTAGTAGCCATAACAAATGGGAAACTTGATTTCGGAACGTGGGAACAGATTTTCTATGGGGAATATGATGGAAAACGAGAAAAGAGAGTGCTGGTAAAAATTATTGGTGAATAATAGAAAAGATAGCTATTCTTTAAGGAAAAAGGGTGGTTAAGCGGACAAAGCAGGCCATTTTAATAATTATATTTTAACAAAAAGAAGCTGGGACTAAAATGTTTCAGCTTCTTATTGTTACCTGAGTATTAGCGATAGAAATATTCACAAATTAATTACCTAATATATGGGATATATGATATTATTTATAATAAAGGCCAATAAGTATTGGAGAATAAACAATGACATTATTTTCAGGATCATTCAGAATTTTAAAATTAATTACTATAATCTCTATATTTACTTTCGGTCTCTGTGCCTGCTCTGCAGACAACAGACACTATACAGCAGCATACTCAAATAATGCTGCAGAAACGATGTCCTCCATCAGTACTACTGACGGTAGGCCTGCTTCAGGCTCTAATGGTGCATCAAATCCTGAGACAACTACAAATGCTGAATCAGCATTAAATACTGAGCCAGCAGCACCTACTGAACCAGCAGCAGCTAATGAATCAGATACAAATATAAATATAAATGAGATTTCTGATGTGCTCAAGCTTCAACAATCTGTTAACGGTACTAAAGTGATCAGCTCTTGGGAGGAGTTCGAAGCACAAAGATTTCCGCTGATTGCTGCCATACCTGATAAAAATGTATATCTTTATGCCATTAGAAATCATGGAGTAATACTGTACTATAATAATATTGGTCATTTTTATGATTGGAATTATCTTACACCGAGATTTATTCTTCCACTAATGGAGTTGGCGGATTTTGACAGTGATGGTAAGGAAGAACTGGCGATAATACTCTATGTAGGCTCAGGAACCGGGGTTTCAATTCAGGAGTTGCATATTGTAGAGGTTTCAGAGGATGAAATAATCTCCAGAGACCCAAAGGATAAAAACTATTTCGTTCCGAATAAAGAATATTTCAAGGATTATATTTTCGCAAACTACGCAGAGCAACTGAAAAACCAGGTCAAGCTTCATACCACAAAAAAGGGGAGTTCTCTTTGTGCTGAAGTTACAGTGGGTAAAAAAGTTAAGTCTTTTAAACTAGAGAATTCTGAAGATGACATTGATAACAAAAATATATCCTTGGAAGATATAGTAAGATTTGAGTTTGAAAAGGGGAAAATTAAGGCACAGTTTGCATTGGGGGCTCTTCGTAAATCTTATTTCGGTCCCGATTTCATTGGGGAAATTAATGCAGAAGTAAAGTACGATAAGGGCGGTTTCTTATTGCAGAACCTAAGTTTCCAGGAGTATAGTGACAATTAATAACTTATAATTTAGTGAGGTAATATGGATAATTTTAATGAGATGGCTTTTACCTGGGATAACGAGCCCAGAAGAATAGAGAGATTTATTAAACGAATCAGGATATTTATGTATCGCTGATCTGGTAGAAGAAGACGGATCATTTCATGGAGAAGGGTTTGTTGGCCATAACGGCTTCAACAAGAATTTTTTGACCAGAATACTTAAGAGGCAGGGATTTAGGGTGGTAAGCTGGAAAATATGCTATGATAATATCAAGATGTATGAGGATGGGACTGAGAAAGTGTTTCCGCTGTTTGTTTTAATTGCTCAGAAAATAACTGATAACTAAGACAATTTACTCGAAAAGCCAGTATAATTATGGGTAAATTAATATGGGGGGATAATGTTCTATTACCAGGTAAGTGATGATATTCAACTGAGAGTTCTGGAAAGCAAAAATGCTAAAGAGCTGTATCAATTAATTGAAGATAACCGTTCATATTTGAAAGAGTGGCTTCCATGGGTAGGAGCAACTACAAATGTTGATGTAATAAAACAATTTATCAAGTCAGCAAAAAAACAATTGGCTGATAATAACGGTTTTCAGACGGGAATTTACTTTAAGGAGCAAATAGCGGGCTGCATTGGGCTTCATGCTATTGATTGGAATAATAAGAAGACCACGATAGGTTACTGGCTGGCAGAAGAATATCAGGGCAAGGGAATCATGACGCAATCCTGTAAAGCAATTATTAACTATGTAATAAATGACCTTGGACTGAACAGGGTGGAAATTCGGGCAGCCGAACTGAATAGAAAGAGCAGAGCGATACCTGAAAGACTCGGGTTTACTATTGAGGGAGTAACAAGACAGGTTGAGTGGCTGTATGATCATTATGTAGACCATGTTATTTATTCTGTACTTTCACAGGAATGGAACAGATAAAATATACTTAATTTCGAATTGGAGGTTTTTTATGACTGAGATGTGGGGGCCGGTAGTAGGTATTTTGGGTTTGACAGTAATATTGGTAACTCCTATTATAGTAAGCAGGATAATTAAGTTTAAGTTGGAAATTGCAAGAATCAATGCTGAAACAACAATAAAATCAGAAGAAATACGTGCAAAGAATCAATTGGAAATAGAGAGGCTGCTTAAACAGGAAGGCCAGAACCGATCAGCCAGATACCAGACTGATGAGGATTATGATGAATCCAGAGCTAGAATTAAACATAGACTGTAAGAGGTTATCTAAGTAAACCAAAATAGTCAACTTATATTATAATTGATTGCAGGGAAATAGGTTATGAATGAATTAAATTACTTATATCATTATTATGAATCTGAAATCGGCCCCTTTGTTAATTTGACAGACCAACCAGAAGATAAGGCCGAACAGATTTTTAGTGAAATACGAGAAAGAGGAGAAACCTTCGCCTCAAAGAGATCGAAAGATTATTTGATAATCCGCAGAGGGTTGGAGCAGCAGGCAAGGACTCGCTTTATTGAAAAAGGTGGCAAGCCTGTCAGAAAAGTACCTCATTATATGACTTTAGGGCCTTGCGAATGGCTTGTAGACTGGTATAAACACGGTAAGGAGCTAAAAATACATATTGATAGTTTCTATACTGAGATTGTAAGTTTTACTTTTGGGGACTTGTTTCCGACTATGAGATATGAAGATGGAAAACCTTACAGAAAGCAAGTTTATACAAAAAGCGAAATCTTCGATATAATTAAAGCGCATGGTATTCCTCAAGAGTTTAACAGGGATGGTAAACTTGGCCCGGAGCGGTATATTGAAGCACAGATATGGGATGACAGGCCTTTATACGAATACCTCTATACATAACGTTATAGATTAACTAAAAATAATATAGTTATTATTGATTAACAGGAGATTAACCTTACTATTAAGACCACAATAATAGAAAAGAACAAATGTTCGAAAAGCTATTGTGGTCTTTCCTTTTATGGTATATAATAGGATAAAATAATAAATTGTTACGCTTATCTCATATAATTTATAGTAGATAATAAAAACTTAAACATGGGCAATGGAGGTTATCATGAAAGTCGGAATAGTTGGGGGTATCGGACCAGAATCTACAGTTGATTATTATAAAAGTATTATATCGGAATATATGCGGAGATTGCATGGCGGCAACTATCCTCATTTAATCATTGAAAGTATTAATATGAACGAGATGCTGGCTTATGTATCTGCAAGAGATTGGGATTCCCTTGCTGGCATGCTGATAAAGTCAATTGATTCTCTTGCAGAAGCCGGGGCAGATTTTGCAGCTATAGCCTCAAATACTCCTCATGTGGTTTTCACCAGAGTAAGGGATAAAGTCGGGCTTCCTCTTTTGAGCATTGTGGAGGAAACCTGCAAAAAGGCGCAACAATGCGGTTTTAAAAGGTTGGGTCTAATCGGTACCGGTTTTACAATGAGAGAGAATTTTTATGTGGATACCTTTGAAGCAAATGATATGGTAATTGTCTTACCTAATATTGATGAACAGCAATACATTCACCAAAAGTTATTCAGTGAAATTGAACTGGGTATTATTAAAGATGAAACCAAGTACGGATTACTGGCGATAATTGACAGAATGTTTGAGGAAGATAATATAGACAGCCTAATCCTTGGGTGTACAGAATTTCCTCTTATCCTAAAGGATGGGGATGGAAAAATTCCTTTTCTGAACACAACAGAAATACATGTTCAGAGTATTGTTGATAAGTTGATTGGATAACGGATTTATACATTATGGCAAATAAAACAAGTTCAGATTCTCCCTAAGATTAATTATTGGAGGTAGAAGCATTATAAACGTTACAAAGGATTGGAATCCAAAACAGGCCAGGCTAAAGGATATAATTTTAAAGAAGGATAGATTTCATGAAGTAATAAATCTAACTCTGGAGATGCACTCCCAGGTACATACATCGGAAATGTCTGGAGCAGACTTCGTTACATACGAGGATACTTTATGGAAAAATCTTGACCATAAGGTATTTAGTAAACAGTTAAGGCAAAAAGGTACAACCATTGCTTGGAATCTATGGCATCTTACCAGAATAGAGGATTTGACGGTCAATCTTCTTATAGCGGAGAAAAACCAGGTTATAAACAGTTCGAGTTGGCTGGATAGAATGCAGGTGTCGGTAAGTGATACCGGAAATGCAATGGATGATAGTGAGATAGCAGTTTTTAGCTCCCAGGTCAACATGCAGGAGTTAAGAAAGTATAGAATAGAAGTTGGAAGAAAAACTCAAGAGATAATGAAAATGTTGACTCCTGAAAAACTAAAGCAAAAAGTTAAACCAGAAATGATACAAAGAATAAAGGAAGAAGGCGGAGTTACTGATTCTGAGGATTCAAAATGGCTGTTGGATTTCTGGGGCAGGAAGACTGTTGCGGGAATCATTCTTATGCCAATTACACGCCATCAGATTGTTCATTTGAACGATAGCTTAATGCTGAAAGACAAGATTTCAAGGGCCTTAATTTAAAATAGAACACCAGGTCGATTGGAAAACCAGTAATAATATTCATTAAAATTAAGTATCTAATTCAATATATCTAGAAAAAAAGGAAGACTGCATTTGCTATTGCAGCCTTCCTTTTTCCTCTCAAGCATAGAGATTCACATATACAATGAAACATTGTTAGTTTTAATAGATAAAACATACTTTTGGTATTAGCACAAAAACGCCAACTTATTTAAGGATTATTTAATAATTTATAGGTTATTCTTGTCACATAATTAGAAAAAAGGGTGATAAAAAGTGTTTGTAAAAATATTGAAAAAAGATCTGAAACGAAAAAAAGCTATGAATATTGTATTGTTTCTTTTTATGATAACAGCCAGTATGTTGATAGCCAGCAGTGTAAATTTGCTCTATACCTCTACAACAGCATTGGAACACTTCAAGGAGTTGTCAAAAACCTCAGATAATATAATTATTACGATATCTGAACCAGATAGTGACAAAATGATGGAGGAATGGAGCAGTAAATGCAATAAAATCAAGGAAGTAAACACAGAGGATATGATGCTGGTTACGGCAGATAGAATTACTCTTCCGCCACAATACAATAAGCTTGAGGAGGAAGCGACACTTTCATTAGCTAAGGTCCCTCAAAAAAGCAATTTAATATTCAGTGAACAGGATAAAAAAATTGAGTTAAATCCTGGAGAGGTAGCAATTCCGAAAATAGTAAAGGATAACACAGGCCTTAAAATAGGGGATAAGATTAAAATAAGGATTGGTAATCTGGAAAAAGAGTTTGTAGTCAAAAATTATCTAAAAGATGTATTATTTGGATCAGGTATGATGGGTTTTAAAAGAATAATTATTAGCGATGAAGACTATGAGGAATATAATAAAATCCCTGAAAAAAGTATAATGAAACTGTGGGGTATTACCAAGACCGGGACAGCCACATATGAAGAAATTGATAAGGATTTCAGTAAAACTTCCGTTGCTTCATTATTCATTTTTAGCAGTGAGGTTGTCTCGTATACATATCTGATGGATTTGGTATCAGCGGCTATTATGAGCATAGTGAGTATATTTCTGATATTAATTGCTTTTCTTATTTTAAGGTTTACCATAAGATTTACAATTGAAGAAGATTTTAAAGAAATTGGAATTATGAAAGCAATTGGTCTGAAAAACATGGGAATTAAGAAAATTTATCTGGTAAAATATTCAGCCCTTTCATTATTGGGCGGTGGTATAGGTTTTGCAGCAAGTATCCCGTTTTCAGTTTATATGCTGAGTAATTTGTCTGAGAATATTATGATTACAACTTCGATATTGAATTATTCTCTTGCTGCTTTAAGCTCTGTATTAATAATATTTGTTACAATTTTATTTTGTTATCTCTGTACTGGTCGTATCAATAAATTGACCGCCATAGATGCCATCAGACAGGGAAGCAACGGAGAGCGTTTTTCTGTCTCAAGGAAATTGAAACTCCATAATAGTAAACGTATTAGTACGCCTGTGTATATGGCTATTAGTGATCTTATAGGTGGTTTTAAGAGATTCCTTATCCTTATTATAACTTTTATACTTGGTACGGTTATTATAATAGTACCAATAAATAATATTAATACTCTGACATCTGACGATATTAATACATTATTTGGTTTAGGCAGTTCGGATTTTAACATTAAGCCTAACAGCATCGGTAATACATATAGAAATTCAAGTGTAGACGAACTTCTGGCCGATGTCGACGCCATTGAACTGAGAATGAAGGAAAAAGGGTTTGATGTAAATATTCATCCAGAAATTATGGGTATGACCAAAATCCACGCTGGTAATCCAAACGTAAGCCGAAATGTATTAAGCTTGAATGGATACGACTATTCAACTGATAATTATACTTATCTGGAGGGAACACCTCCAGAATTGGAGAATGAAGTGGCAATAACACAAAAAGTAGCGGATTATTTTGAAATAGGATTGGGGGACTCCATTTACTGTATTGATAAAGAAGGGACAGAAAAATTTATAGTAACTGCACTATATCAATCAATGAACAATCTTGGTTTTTCTGTACGCTTTTCTGATAAACATTTAACTAAAATTGATAACAGCTACGGAATGACCTTATTCGGTGAATTTAAGGACGGAAATTCAGAGCAATTAATAGAATTGAAAAACCAATTTCCTGAGCTTACTATCAAAAGTTCAAGAGAGTATATGGATGGTCTTATGGGCAATGTTCTGGGTCAGTTTGAAAACCTTAAAAATATAATTGTTATAGTTGTTTTGAGTATTAATTTTCTTATAACAACCCTTATTGTTAGGATGTATATAACAAAAGAAATTCCTGAAATTGCATTACTTAAATCCATAGGCTTTAAGGACAGAGCAATAAGGAAATGGCATGCAGTTAGAGTAATGATTGTACTTATTATATCAATTGTTTTTGGAACAATAATTGCCAACTTAACGGGAAGTTATCTAACATCAGGCATATTCAACCTTATGGGGGCAACTCAGATTGAATTGAAAATTGAACCAATACAGGTCTATCTGATATATCCGGCTATTATATTGACGGTTACAATGCTAGCAGTCCTTGTAAGCCTCGGGCAGGTAAGAAGAACTCGTATATGGGAAATTAACAACCAGGAATAAAAAATTAATATTTAATTAAAGAATATAAAAGGAAAGGATGTTAAAATTATGAATAAAGTATTAAGTGTTAATAACCTTTGTAAAACATATATAGTTAATAAAAGACAGAACAATGTTCTCAGGAATGTAAGCTTCGAAATGCATGAGGGTGAATTCGTGTCAATAATGGGGCCTTCCGGATCAGGGAAATCCACACTATTGTATACTGTCAGCGGAATGGACCGTCTGACAGCTGGAAGAGTAATTTTCGCGGGAAAAGATATAAGTGATGTGAGCCCCAACAAAATGTCCGATATAAGAATAAATGAGATGGGCTTTGTATTCCAGCAAATGCATATGTTGAGAAACCTGTCCATATATGATAACATTATTTTATCGGCCTACAATTCTGAATCCGGTAAGACAAAGGAACAGCGTAAGAAAATAAATGAGTATGCAATAGAGCTTATGAGAAAGCTCGAAATTATCGATATTGCTGACAATGATATTACCGAGGTCTCAGGTGGACAGCTTCAGAGGGCTTGTATTTGCAGATCATTGATAAACAAGCCTAAAATGATTTTTGCTGATGAACCAACTGGTGCACTTAATTCTAAGACTGCAAATGAGGTTATGTCGGAATTTAATAAGATAAATTGTATGGGTACTTCAATTTTATTGGTCACCCATGACATAAAGGTTGCCGCTAAGACTGATAAGATTCTTTACATAGTAGACGGGAACATTCAGGGTGAGTTTCAACTGGGTAAATACTCAGAGGAGAGCTCCCAGAAGGATCGTGAAAGGAAGCTTAACAGCTGGCTTATGGATATGGGATGGTGACACATGGTAGATGTATTAATCATTGAAGATAATCTTGAAATAGGAACCATCCTTTGCGATTTTCTCGCAAAGGATGGTTATTCGTTATATTTGGCCGGCAGCGGTGAAGAAGGCATGGAATACATAAGAAAAAACACTGTAAAACTGGTCCTGCTGGACATTATGCTGCCGGGGATCGATGGGTTCGGGGTCTGCAAACTGATAAGAGAACAGGGGAATATTCCTATTATAATTATCAGTGCCAGAGTAGATAAAGAGGACAAGCTTGCGGGTCTGGAGCTTGGAGCTGATGATTATATAGAAAAGCCCTTTGACATTGATATCCTTTCTGCTAAAATTGCAGCATTGCTCAGACGAAATTACGAATTCAGGGATAAGGCCAGTGTGGTATCAGACGGCGACATAACCATTGATTTAAATGCAACAACAGTATACTTTAAGAAAAAGCCCTTAACCATGACCACTAAAGAATTTGAATTATTAGTATTGTTTTTCCAAAATAAAGGTAAAACCTTGAGAAAGGAATGGCTTTTTGACAAAGTCTGGGGGACAGACAGCTTCAGTGAACCTTCCACCTTGACTGTACATATCAATAAGCTACGTGAAAAGATTGAAGCAGCTCCTAAAAACCCAAAAAGGATAGTAACAGTATGGGGAGTAGGTTATAAATATGAAGCACTATAACAAGATTATTGCCGGGGTAATCATATTCTGGATAATCCTTTCATCGCTGGCTTCATCCCTTTTGTATTTTAATGATACTAAGCCTATTGAAAAAGGTTATAGAATTGATATAAACAGAATAAATAAATTACTATCAGAAGGGATTGATTTAAAAGATATTGATCTTAGAGAATATAAGTATGT
>JAEYNI010000253.1 GCA_023412635.1 Bacillota bacterium | reverse complement strand
TAGGAATATCTGTTACAGAACCAACAGTTCTTATCGGATATTCATTCTGGTATCCGTTATTCATGTTGTCTCCCATATTGCCCATACAACCGATACCATTGGCATAAGGCGTTCCGCTGCAGGAATTTCCTAGTGCGCAGCCCGGTGCAGGTCCGATTTGGCTGAGCAGTTTTACAAAACAGTCATTTACACCTAAAAGTACACCTGTGAATCCACAGCCTGACATACCACCGCTTTTTGTAAATATGGTAACGGTTTCGCCGATCCTTTTTGCCAATGCATTAACAATATTTCCGTTTATAGACAGACCGCCCAAATTACCGCCGAAATTGTTGTTAAACTCTTCAGACATATTTCCCTCTCCTTCCACAACATAAATGCGACTAATATCTCAAAACCACTAATGCTAGCCTTAAGATAATACTTACTATTAGCGCTTATTACATTTTATGTCAACAGTCAGGAGTTTGTTACTATTTATTAAATCAACACTCAGATAAAAGCCACTTAAAAATATTCAATCTTTCCTCATTGACTATTTTTATACCCGAATCATAAAACTCAATTTGTCCGGACCTGCCAGTGGTGTTCAGAATATCCATTTCCTCCATAAGGCGTTTAAGATAGCGTACAGTTCCCGTGCTTCCGTCTATCACATCAATATGGTCAGGCAGAACGAGTTTAAAAATATTTTTGTAAATCGGAAAATGGGTGCAGCCCAGTACAAAGGTCTTGTAATTGTAAAAGTCATATCCCGCAAGCTTATCTTTAATTACCGGGATAACCCGTTCCTTGTCAAATATCATTTCTTCTGCAAGCTCTACAAGTTCAGGAAAAGCGAGATAATCAACCACATGCTCATGATCCACCCTCTGCACTAGATTATGGAATTTTTCTTCTTTTAGTGTCAACTGCGTAGCCAAAACCAGAACTCTTTTTCCATTTCCGTTCTCTACAGCAGGTTTTACAGCCGGTTCCATGCCAATAACAGGAAAGGAATATTTACTTCTCAAGTCCCTTACAGCTATGCTTGTAGCAGTATTACAAGCTACAACCAAAGCCTTTATCCCCTTTCCTACCAGAAAATCTACTGCCTCAAACACATATTTATGTACCTCTTCCTTGGTTTTTGTACCATAGGGCACATGTACATTGTCGGCATAATATATATAATTTTCATCCGGAAGCTGCCTGAGAGCCTCACTTAGAACAGTTATTCCTCCAAAACCCGAATCCAAAAAGCCAATACTGTCGGTTCTCATAGAAATTTTAACTCAACTCCTTTGTAATCAGCAAAGCTTACTAAAAATCCTGCATATAAAGTATACCCTTATATTTCCCTTCTTCGGGGCTCTTTGGAAATTTTGACGATTATGGCGAAAAAAATCCAGGTAATGCCGCAATATATCACAGAAGGCAGGAAATAAATAAAGTACATTAATTCTTTAAACATTCTTGAGAAACTACCTACACCGTAATAACTGTATAGAGAGACACCTAGTGAATAAAGAGCTGCAAGTATCAGACTTACAGGGACAACAGCAAGGGTTTCCCTGCCTACAAAGCGCTTGTAAAGTAAAAGCAGCAGTAAAGGAAACAATACCGCCGAGACTCCGTAAACTATATAAATTCCCACCATTGGAAGGTCAAGCCTGACAATGGTTATGAGCATAATAATTATGACAGCCGAGTCTATTATACTCAGCCCCAGTACCTTTAAAAAGTTTCTCATCATAACCTCCTAAGCCATTTATGGCTTTGAGCCACAATTGTGGCCACAAGTAACGAAAATGCATAATCGGAGCTTTGGGGCAACAGAAAAAAAGTATGGTTACTATAGTGAAAAAATAAAAAACTCCAGTGAATTGAATAGCATATGTACCTCTTATTCTGTAATCGTCATTTGAATTTTACTACATAATAAAAAACAATACAACAATGTTTGGGATTTGAAGAAGACTTATCCTCATATACCACATTTGACATTTTCCATACTGGATGCTTTATACTGGATGTTTTATGTTGGATGTTTATGAGCGTAATTGAATGTTATGCATTTAATCAGCAGTTCCATATGCGTACGTTGCTGTTCTTGACAATAAAATCGCACCTGTTATCACCATTACTATTGATATACATTGTGACGGAGAAAAGACTGTCTGAAATAATATCCCCCTGTCATCACCTCTGAAGTATTCTATTAAAAATCTAAAAATACCATATGATATAAGATAGGCAGAGAATGAGTAATTTAACAAGAGATTACTGATTAGCAGGAAAAGTATAGCTAGAAAAACAGCCTCCATCAACTGGACAGGTACTACTTTGACTCCTTCGCCATAGTATTGTGCTGCCAGCGACCTGGCCGGAAAAGTAATACCTAACTGTGAACTTGTTGGTTTACCGAAGCAGCACCCCGCAAGAAAGCAGCCCACCCTCCCAAAAAAGTGACCGATAACTATTGATGGGGTAATACAATTTAATAGCTTCATTATACCTTTAAAGCCTTTATTAAGGCTTTTATACATAAGGACAAAGGTAATAGCTCCACCAACAAGTCCACCTTCAAATGTCATTCCTGTGTACTTTGTCAGCTCAGACAGAAAATTACGGCTGTTTTCATAATGATATACCTTATTTATTAAAACAGCCGAAATAAGACCTGTAAGCAGTGAAGCAGCAACCATTACCCATAGATTGTCTGCCTGGGCATTAGGTATTTTTAATTTTTTACATGTTTTCTGCAGGAATAACAGACCTGATACGATGCCAATCCCCATCAGCAGATTATATGAGGAAATTATCAGCCTGGAGCCTGAAAATGTTAATTCAAAAAACGGCAGCATTAATACACCTCAATTTTACCTCTAGTTATTCAATAGTTTCTTTTTTCTGTATAAATGAAAAAATTGCTGCCAGAAGTAGTAATACTACTACAATCAAAGTTAGCATGTTAAAGGTAACTAACGTTATTACCGAAAATAATGTGGCAACCAGAAGGCCGATCCCGGATCCAATTGGCCATTTTTTTGACGTAATTGAAAAGAATATTCCTATTATAGCACCGATCAGACCTAAAATCATAAATGTATTTCCTGCTGCGTTTGTTGTTGCAGTGGTTGACTCGCCAATTGAGCTCAGCCCTGCGGCACAGGCTC
>JAEYNI010000042.1 GCA_023412635.1 Bacillota bacterium | reverse complement strand
AGTATCAACTTACTACTCAAATACATACCCGATAAAATGCACATGATCATTTCCTCAAGGGTTATGCCCAATATTGATACAGGAAGATTAATTGCTTCGGAAGATCTTATGCTGATAGGTCAAAGTGAACTTGCCTTTACTGAAGACGAAACAAAAGAACTTTTTAATAATGCTAAAGCAGCAATTTTAAAAGATCAAATAAAATATTTCAATACCGAAACTGAAGGATGGGTAACCGGCCTTCAGATGATCGCATTATCAGCTATTAATAAGCAAGGCACTGGAAATAATAACTATAAGAACTTTGTATTTAGATTTCTTGCGGAGGAAGTATACAATGGCTTGAATATTAAACTTAAAAAATTCTTACTTCACACCTGCATTCTTAGTACATTTTCAGCTGAAATATGTAACTATTTAACTGATGATTTAGAGGCACGGGACTGTATTGAAGAAATAGAGTCAATGAATCTGTTTATATTCAGGCTTGATGATGAAGGAAAGTGGTTCAGGTATCATAATCTATTTAGGGACTTTTTGTTAGAAAAGCTTGAGAATGAAGAGATTAGAGTAACCGAAAAGCTATATGAAAAAGCTTCAATTTGGTATGAAAAGTCGGGCCAGACTCATAGTGCCATAATGTATTACATAAAGGCAAAAAAATACCTCGAGGCAATCAGGTTAATTTTATTAATAAGAGATGAACTACTCATAAATGGTCAAGCTAAAATACTAGATAAATGGAATGAAATGCTTCCAAAGGAATTAGTAAAGAATAATCCCAGACTAGTGTTGAACGGAACTTGGGCAGCTTTTTCGGATAGTTCTCCTGAAGTGGTAAGCCAAAAAATTCAAGAAGCTTTAAATTTTCTCGACAAAGAATTTGTTTCAGAGCATGATAGGGCTGCAGTTATAGCTGAAACAGCAGTTCTTAAGGTTATTACAATATATGATATGATAAATCCAGACATTATAATTGAAAACTGTAAAATATCAAAACCATATTGGGAAAACAGTAGATTCATCTCGAGCTTAGTTGAATATAAAATGGCAAATGCTTATCTTTCTAAGGGAGAAATAAAGGAAGGTATCAAATATTTCGAAAAATGCTTCCAAGTTGGAAAAAAATCAGGAGATATGTATATTGCTATTATTGCTAATAAATCTTTATCCGCTTATAGAAAGTGGCGGGGGGAGTACACTCTTGTTGAGCATGTAACTAGAGAATTGCTTACGTACATAAATAAAAATTATGTGTTTAATTTTGAGATGACTGGATTACTTTATTCAGAGCTTGCAGATATTTACTTTATGAGAAATAGGCTCACAGAGGCTCTTGAATTAGCATTAAAAGGAATTGATATTGCAGGTGAGAACCAATGGGTATTATCAGAAAATGCTTATATACTATCAAAAATATACTATGCTTTGGGACGAGATATTGAATGTAACGAAGCAATGTTTGCAGCTGAACAAAAAATATCGGATCAAAGATATTTTGATTTAAATATTAATGTTGAATGTTTTAAGGCTGAGATGTTATTAAGTATCAATGAGCATAAAAAAGTAGCTGTCTGGCTTGATGAGATTTTACCAAAAGTAAAGGAGAATCTATATAAAATATATCCTAACGTCTATTTAATTTTGATCAGATACTTAATTGCCAGTAAAGAATTGGTTAAAGCCAGAGAAATAATTAGTTTACTTAAGAATTGTGCAGGTGATTATGGGTTTTATAGACTAAAAGCTGAGGTGAATATACTAAATGCAAAGGTTTTTGAGAATGAGGGGTTTTCAAAGCAAAGCTCGGAGCAATTATTGGAAGCAGTTGAATTGTCTTGGAAAGAACGATTAGTAAGATTATTTCAAGAGGACGGAAAATTTCTCCAATATAAACTTACAGAGCTTTCGAACATTTATGAAAAGAATAAAAGCTTTGAGAAAGCTAATTTTATTAGTATTATTCAAGAAGCATATAGATCTACAATTGCTAAGGGGAACTTATGTGAAAATAATGTTTTAAGCCAAAGGGAGTTGGAAATTCTAAAGCTCATTGAGCTAGGATATACAAATACTGAAATCTCAGATAAATTGTTTTTATCAGTTAACACTGTAAAAACACATCTAAAAAATATATTCATAAAACTTGAGGTTAGTAATAGAACTGGAGCACTTGCAAAGGCTAAGATAATGAATTTGTTATAACCAAATTAATACTTTCGGGTGATGAAAGATCTATAGTTAATTAATAAAATGATTTTAGTTGTTGATTAATTGATTTTAGATTAATAATTATACTGGAGGACTTAAGATGGAAACTATTGAAAAAGTAGCTGAAATAGTTAGTGAACTATCAAAATGTTTGAAGGAGATAGAAAATAATAACTACGATATTCTCGGTTATTCAGAAAAGGCCAGCAATCATATGAAGCAAACAGATGAAATAATGGAGTTTGTAAAAGGTGTTTCTAAGCAGACGAAGTTATTGGGGATAAATGCAAAAATTGAAGCTGCTCATGCAGGTCCTGCCGGAAGAACATTTACTGTAGTTGCTGAAGAAATAGAAAGAGTATCCGTAACAACTGCTGAAGCTATGAATAAAATACTTACAATTTTGCAAAATGTCAATATGGCTATTGATGCAGTATCCAGTAAACTGGTGGAGTCCAGCGAAATAATTAATGTACATAGAGAAGCCTTAGATCAAGTGGCAGTATCAATATGTGAAATCAGTAAAGTCAATCAAGTTGGATAATAATTACTAATATTGTGATGGACACAACTAATAAATACAGTATTTAGCAAAAAGATAGTCTTTTAACTACAAAAGGATATCAGCTTCAGAAAAAATCTTCTGTTGATATCCTTTTATATTAATAATCAATAGTATGTAACTATACAAAGCCTAACAAACGAACAAGGTTAGCGACTATAAAGCATATAGTAATTCCCGTAATTGTGGGTACTATAAATGACACCAGAGTCCATTTCAAGCTTTGGGACTCCTTTTTAATTGTCAAGCAAGTGGTGCCACAGGGCCAATGCATAAGTGAAAACAGCATTACACATACAGCAGTCAACCAGGTCCAGCCGTGGGAAACAAGAAGTTCTCTCAGCTGATTGAGACTATCCAGTTCCAGCATGTTTCCTGTAGCCATGTAACACATGATAATAATCGGAACCACAATTTCATTTGCAGGAAAGCCAAGTATAAATGCCATCAAAATATATCCATCCAAGCCCAGCAGTTTTGCAAGAGGATCAAGAAATCCTGCACAATGGGAAAGCAGGCTTAGATCCCCTACATGAATATTTGCCAGACCCCATATTACCATACCTGCAGGTGCGGCTACCAATATGGCACGACCCAGAACAAATAAGGTTCTGTCGAAAACTGATCTTACAATAACCCTGCCAATCTGAGGCTTCCTGTATGGAGGAAGCTCAAGAGTAAAGGAGGAAGGCAAGCCTTTCAAAATTGTTTTTGATAGAATTTTTGATATCAATAGTGTCATCACAACGCCAAGTACTATAACCCCAGTTAGAAACATTGTTGAGAACACTGATTGAGCGGGTCCTGCAACGAAACCTGCAAAGAACATGGTGATAATGGCAATCAGAGTAGGAAATCGTCCGTTACAGGGAACAAAGTTATTTGTTATTATGGCAATAAGTCTTTCCCTTGGGGAATCTATGATTCTGCAGCCAATTATTCCGGCGGCATTACAGCCGAAACCCATGCACATGGTTAATGCCTGCTTTCCATGAGCACAGGCCTTTTTAAAGAAATTATCAAGGTTAAAGGCGATTCTAGGTAAATATCCTAAATCCTCCAGCAGTGTAAACAATGGAAAAAATATTGCCATAGGAGGCAGCATGACTGAAATAACCCATGCCAGTGTCCTATATATGCCCATAACTAGCAAGCCATGTAGCCATAAAGGTGCCCCAGCCCACATAAAGAAGTCGGTCAACTGATCTTCAATCCAGAAAAGGAAGGTTGCGATCATTCCTGATGGTATATTTGCTCCGGCAATGGTTAGCCAGAATATAACCCCTAGAAGTCCTATCATAATGGGTATACCAAAGACCCTCGATGTAAGTATACTATCAATTCTACGGTCAAAATTATTGTACTTTTTACTTTCTATAGTGACAACCTTTGTGGATATTTTTTCTGCAGTGCAAACAATGCTGGACACTATTGTGTCTCTAAATTGGTCATGGTTGATACCTGCAGTGCACAGTAGCTCATTTGCTTCATTCAATTTCTGTACTAAGCTGTAATCTTCCAACAAATTAAAATTTAAATATCGCTGAAGAGCTTTTAGAAGAGTTTCATCTCCGTCCAGTAATTTTAAAGCTACCCACCGGCTGTTAAGCTTATTAACAAGTAGTTTTTGTATTGATGGCTCAAGTATGCTAATCGCTTCCTCGATCCGCGAATCATAAGCAATTTTTAACGGAGTGTTCACAACCCTTTTGTTGATAATATCGTAGACTGAATTCATTAAATCAGTAAGGCCTATACCACTTCTGGCACTGGTACCAATGACAGGTACTCCGAGCTGCACTGACAGTTCCTTTAAATCTACGTTGACTTTTTTTCTTTTAGCTTCATCAAGAAGATTTACACAAACAACAACATCTGAGGTAATTTCCAATGTTTGAAGAACTAGGTTCAAATTCCTTTCAAGGCATGTTGCATCAGTTACAATAACCGTTGCATCAGGATTTCCGAAACAGATAAAATCTCTTGCAACCTCTTCTTCTACTGAGTTGGACATCAGTGAGTATGTACCTGGTAAATCAACCATAATAAAAGTTTTATCAATATGTTTGTATTTTCCCTGTGCATTAGTTACTGTTTTACCTGGCCAATTCCCAGTGTGTTGATTCAGTCCTGTCAGACTGTTAAATACAGTACTTTTTCCTACGTTGGGATTTCCCGCAAGTGCTATCACATTATCATTAGGGCTGATACGTTCGATTTTGAGCTCACTTTCCAAAACGCCTGCCCCTGTGGATTGGCTTGTTAACCCCATTCTTAAAAACCCCCCGTTATTATAGCTATTAGGAATATATTAACCAAGAGCTGATATACTCCAGCCCTTGGCAATACCTATCTTGTTATTAATAATAAGCTTCAACAAGTATTTTAGATGCTTCTTCAGAACGCAGTGCAAAAACTGCACCACGAATATTATATGCAACCGGATCACCTGATGGGCTTTTTTGCAATGCTTCAATCTCGGTATTGAAGATTAACCCCAAATCCAACATTCTTCTACGTATTGTTCCATCAGAAGTCAGTACTTTTACTTTAGCTCTTTTTCCCAAGGGCAAATTGTTCAGCGGAATAAATGTTTCATTCACAAAAATAACCTCCTTATTTAATTATGATATTCGGTTTTTCATTATTTGAAGCCGAGAGAAACTTATTTTCTCAAGACTAATATATGATACATAAATTGATAGTGTTACAGATTATTTTTGTACTCAGGTTGATTAATATGAATATGGTATAATATAGTAATATTTTAACTTAACTATCAATCAACTTATTCAGGAGAAAATATATGCGAATCGAACAGGAGATGTATGACTTGATAATTAACACCGCAAAGGAAGATGAGAGAATACGTGCGGTATATATGAATGGGTCCCGGATTAATCCCAATGCTGTCAAAGACATTTTTCAGGACTTTGATATTGTATACGTTGTAAATGAAACCGGTTCATTTAGAAAGGATAAAAGCTGGATTGACCGTTTTGGTGAACGTTTGTATATGCAGTATCCCGAAGAGGGCTATAATTATAAGCATGATGTTGAGAATTGCTATGGCTGGTTAATACAATTTGCTGACGGTAACAGGCTTGACCTTCATGTATGCACTCTAAAGC
The DNA here is from genome assembly GCA_023412635.1 of Bacillota bacterium. GTDB lineage: Bacteria > Bacillota > Clostridia > Acetivibrionales > DSM-1351 > Ruminiclostridium. The sequence continues at coordinate 726 of JAEYNI010000042.1, read as the reverse complement.
ATGTACTGAATGAAATTCGGACAGACAGGCTTTGTAAAATATTGCTGGATAAGGATGTATGCCTCCCGATTATGCCTGAGGCAACAGATGAGGATTATTGGGTAAAGAAACCAACAAATAGCCAGTACCTGGATACCTGTAATGAATTCTGGTGGTGTCTGAATAATGCTGCCAAAGGCTTGTGGCGGAGGGAAGTTCCATATGTGATGGATATGCTGAATTTTGTAATCCGACCTCAATTGCTTCACTTATTGGAATGGAAAATCGGATTTGCTACAAATTTTACTGTAAGTATTGGGAAATCCGGAAAGTATATGTATAGATGGTTGAACAATGATGTTTGGGATACATTTTTACAAACCTATCCTAAGGGTGAAGTAAATGAAATATGGAATTCGGTTTTTATAATGTGTGACTTATTTAATGGGATAGCTGAAGAGTTAGCAGGAATAATGAAGGTTGAGTATAATGAAACTGAGTCAAAAAACAGTTTGGAATTTTTAAGACATGTATCACAATTACCGGCAGATGCCAAAGAAATTTATCCATAAAGACTAGAATAATACAGGTAGTTTTGCATTTATCTTTCAGGGTATTAATTTAAAAAACGCATATAATACTAGTGTCCGAAAGGACAAATATATTTCAGAAGGAGCGATGCTTTATGGGAAACAATAATAACAGTAACAAAAACTTGGTACCTGAAGCAGCAAACAAGCTTGATAA
>JAEYNI010000032.1 GCA_023412635.1 Bacillota bacterium | reverse complement strand
CTGACCTGATGTATTCATCTTCAGCCTATGAAGATAAATCTCAGAGTATTAATAAAAACAGAGCTGCCATCGATGAACTGCTAAAAGGACTTGCGGCGTCAGGTTATGATTCCGGGGTAATCGGAGACTTTGAAAGTAAACATACTGCGTATAATTCTTCGGCCGATGAGGTGCTCAACAGAAGTGCCATAATGCAGAAAGGCACAATAACAGATGCCTACAAAAGTATGACCGAAATGAATAATGAACTTGCAACAGGCATAAACAAGCTTAGAGTGTCCTTTAACGGGTACCTGTCGGAGGATATTAAAACCTCCCAGCAAATTAAGAATGCAATATTATGGATATTAATAGCAATGACCATTTTATCAATTGCAACTGGTATGATAATAGCACTTATCCTTTCGAAAAAAATAGCAAACCCGATAAATTCACTGGCAGCTATACTAGCCCGGGTTGAAAAAGGAGACCTTACCGTAAGAGCCAACATTAAGACCGACGGCGAAATCGGGGGATTAAGCCGAAAGGTTAATAGCGTTCTTGACGGGCAACAGAAAATGGTTGAACAATTTAAAGATACAACAAATGAAATAAGTAATTTAAAGCAAAGACTCACAATGTTGGTTAAGCAAAACCGTGAAAGTGTAAGTAAAATATCCGACATGAAGAAAAACCCTGCTAAGGTTGCGGCAACGGGACCTTCTTTTGATAAAGAGAGTATCATTACAGATGTAAAAAATGTTTCCCTGCAAACACAGAAGGCTGCAAATGACAGCCAAAAAGCAATCGAGCTTGTAAAAGCCAGGGAAAAGGCTGTAGAAGAAGCCGAAATAGTTATAAATACCGTTAATGAAACAGTAAAATCCATTGCTTCTTCAATATCACAGCTAGAGGCTTCTTCAGGGAGAATCGGAGAAATTACAAATACAATAACTCAAATAGCCTCACAAACCAACCTTCTTGCTTTAAATGCTGCTATTGAAGCAAATAGGGCGGGACAGCAGGGTAAAGGCTTTGCTATTGTTGCAGATGAAATAAGGAAGCTTTCAAATGCAAGCAATCAGTCGGCTTCAGAAATCAAAAATCAGATAAAGGAAATACAAGCAGGCATAAGCTTTGCTGCTGAGAAGATGAATCTCGGTGTTGTGGGAGTTGAAGATGGAGCTTCCAGAATTAATGAGGTAAAAGAAGGAATTTCAGAAATAATTGAATCTGTAAATATTGTGGCTAAAGCAATAAGGGAATCAGCCGACCAAGCACAGGATCATTATGAATCTACCATTCAGTTTATTGAAGCTGTGGACTCAATGTCCAAGGCGGTATCAGAATCCTCTTCGTCAGGAGACAGTATCAATGATATTATAGAAATTCAGACAAATACCTTAAAGGATCTGGATCAGATATCAATGCTTTTGCATGAAGCTTCAGACGACTTAAGAAACATATCCGATAAAGTTAAAGTTTAGGATTAAAAAAACAATTACGAAACGGAAATAATACCAAATATATTGGAAAATAAAGGTATAAGCATAGTATTTTGTGGAATAATTAATATAACGGCATACTGATTCAATATTTTCGTCCCTTACAGGGACCTTTTTTTTATTTTTTATATTTATAGTGAAATCGAAGGAAGCCGATTCAGCTTCCTTCGAATGATCAACAGATAGTATTGTTAAATAATAAAATTACATGGTGCGTCCGGGAATTATGGCATCTATAATACCATATATCAAAGCTGCTATTAATGCTCCGATAATTGTTATACTATAACCTGGTACAATGAACTTAATGGCATAAATGATAATTGCTGCCAGTATAAACCCTGATATTCCTCTTCCAAAAGGAGCTGCATTTATACCTGTAATTTTGTTAACCAGCCAGTCCAGTACTGCTAATACTACAGCGGCAAGTATAAGTGAAAACCAGGATGATATTGCGAACCCAGGAGTGAGGAAGGCGGTTATGGCCAGAATGACTATACTAACTACCAAACGTAACAGAAACGAACCTAAGTCCGATTTTTCTTTTCTCTCGACTTTTTCCATAGTTGTTTTATCCTTTCCAAATAAATATATTACATTTTTATTTTATACAAATTAATAATTCAAATACATTAAATTAAATTCAGTGCTATTTAGCTCTTTTGGGCCTCAGGTTGACTCTAACTTTGCTGAGCCTGTTGGCCTTGCTGACTCTGTTGACTTTGTCCTTGGGATTGTCCGCTGGCCTGTTTACCGCTCATTCCTGATATTATTTCTGGAATTTTATCCATCAGCTGCCCTGTGGCGGTACCATTAAGCTGCATAAAAGATACATTGTCCTTGTCAATAACTATTACTGCATCTGTACAAAGTTTTGCACCTAATCCAAGAGCACCTCCCGCCATGTTTCCGGCACCTGACATTTTATTCATACCGGGTGACATTGTGGCTTGACTTCCCGGCTGTGCTTTAGAAGCTGAGTTCCCGGTGCCATATCCCATCGTAAGTGAAACTACAGGTATAAAGGTCTTATCTGCATGAGTTACAGGTTTTCCTATAAGACCCTCATTCTGAGTAAAACCTTCAAGATTTGAAAAAAGTGCATCTACATTCTGTGTTAAGTTTGTGCTCTGATCCATTGTAAATTCCTCCTGTTTTTGTAGTATTCTATTAAGTTTATAAGTGAGGCGCCCAAATTTACACTTGCTTTTGCATCAAAATAAATATAGTCATGCGCTGACATAAAATCGGGAACTTGATTGAAATAATCTATATTTATAAACTGAGCAGCCGTATTAACAGCTCCACAGGTGATGCCTGTTGTGGAAGGATGTATGAAACCATACCTTGTATCTATACTTAAACCCTTAGGCTCAAATATTTTTAATAAGTCTTGTTTTTTTATACGTTTTCTACTTTTACTATTTTTAGTATTTTTCTTCAAAATGTTTTTTCTGAACAAATGCATACTGAATAAATAAATATCCAATACCGGAGTTGAAGAGTCCATTCTTCCTACCCCTTTAACAAAAGGGTACAACCAGCATACAGAAGCATGAATATCATTACGGTCAGTATCAAATACTACTTCTACCTTTGCATCAAATGCAAATAACAATAATAGAAAAAAGGCTACAATTAATAGAATTACATACACAGTGACCATAAATTAACCTCCGATAACAAAAATTTATTCATTATTAGAATATCCACTGAAATAGGTTTTATGTTCTCAATTTTTGCTTGGTATTTGTTAAATAAATCTTTATAAAATGAATTACTATAAAATGAATTTCTTCGGTAAAAATGCAGATAATATATTTATGGAGGTGGAGCAAATGTCAACATTAGATAATGAAGTTAAAATAACAACATATGACAGACTGTTAAGAGCTTGGGAAAACTCGATGGAAATGGTTCGTGACTACGAAATGTATTCCAAGAGAATAGAAGATGATGAGATTAAAAAGGTATTTAAGGATTTCGCAGAAGATGAAGGAATGCATGCTACCAAACTTCGTGAGATGTTGTTGGATTACAGACGGGAGCATTGACTATTTTGTATTTTAACATAGCAGGATGTAATCTTTTCAAAGTATGTATTAAATAAAGGCATATAGGAAGCAGCTTTCAGAGGTTAAGTATCTCTGAAAAGGCTGTCCCTTATGCCTTTTTTATATCCGTAGCCCATTATATCTTTATTGTATATTATTGCGTATTAGGTAAAAACCTTTGAACGACAATGTTATGTTCAACTTTATGTTCAACTAATCAGCATTATATTTGCTGCTGTTTTAGGGTTATGATATTATTAGGAAAGCAGTAAAAGCATATACATACCAAGCGTAGTGCCTACAGCACTTGGTGTTAGCATTTACAATTCAAGTGGTTGTCGGAGACATGGAGGATCAAATGAAGCAGGTTTCACAAAAGATATTCTCAAAGGATAAAACATATAAAGTAGATATAACGGGTCTGACCCACGAAGGTCAGGGAGTAGGGAAGATTGAGGGTTTTGTCGTATTTGTTGACTCGGCTCTTCCCGGTGAGACTGTAACTGTCAAAATAGTAAAAGAAACTAAAAGTTATGCCGTAGGGAAGCTTGTTACGGTAGATAAACCGTCGAAGGACAGAGCAACACCTTTTTGTCCTGTATATGACAGCTGCGGAGGCTGCTCGGTTCAACATATGAATTATCAAGCTCAGCTGGATTTTAAGAAGGATACTGTTGTTCAAAATATAAAGAGGATAGGTGGACTGGAAAATGTCCGAGTGCTTGATACT